>CAZOJY010000010.1:0-36772 GCA_964580235.1 uncultured Eubacteriales bacterium
ACGTCTACTGATGCACTCAACAGCTAAAACAAAATCACGTGCGAGATGAAGAGGAAAGTGACGGAGGCGATAAGTTTGTGACGCGGGACTTTTGTAGAGAGATAGCTAAAAATCTTTACGACAAAGATGAGCAAAACAGCCACGACAGCATAAAGATACGTTTCTTGTTCAGCAGAATGCCTGGTCAAAATCAGGCCTTTTCTGACCGGCTTCAGAATCGAGTATGCCCCACCGATGAGAAATATGTTGAATGCCAGTAACAAAACCGTGAGAACCTCGCCGGGATGCACAACGGTAAATAAACGCAGGAATTTATGAAAAATGCCCGGAGCTTTCTCACTCATGATATCCCCTCCATCTTATATTTAATCCTGGATTATTCAGACAATTTGGATTTTTCATGGAATGGAGTGAAATGTCAAACTGTTTTTCGGTTTTTTCCGCAGTTCTTGTGAATAAAGATGTTGAAAAATGTGAGATTTTTTTCGTAATGAACTGATTACATTTGTTTTATGGGGTATTGCATAAAAATTGGGCAAGTCAATAAAGGACGGCCGCCTCACCTTTTTCTGCGATCAACGTTTTGAGCGTTTTTATGATTAGAGTTTTTCGGGTGAGCAGGGCGGACATTTCCTCGTCGTTGAGATAGGACTCGAGTCCGGTCTTGATCATGTCATCGGAAAGATCTTGAAGATTTTGAAACAGTGTTTTAGAACAGTGCGTGATTTTCTGTTCTGGTATCAGATTGGAGTAGGGAGCGAAGGCCTCGGAAAAATCCACACGGAATACGTCCCAACTTTTTTCTTGAATCAGTATGTCATCCAATTCTTTGCGTTCGTTATATACCAAGTTTTCAAAAACATTGATCTCTTCCAGAGCATTGGCGAAGGCTTGAGAATCAGGCGGTCTGATGTTTTTCCTCTGCTTTTCATCCAGACCGAAACAGTTTTCAACACGGATCTGAAGGGATCCTCGAGTTCCTTCGATCTCTCTTTCTATCATAGGAGGAATTTTATTGAGATCCAGCAGTTTATCGAGCGCATAGGCGGCAAGTTCGTATTTATAGCTATCCGGCAGGAGTGCAGGTCGTGTGTCATCGACAACCTTGAACATCGCCTGTTTCTTGATCTCCCCGTCATCCAGATTGATTTTCCAGGCTGCTGTTCTTCCCGGGACAGCTTCTTTTATTACCTTAACAACCGCAGCATTTTTTAGATAAAATTCCACATCTTCGCGGCTTTCTTCCCCTGTCGTATTTTGAGAAGGCTCAAACGGGGCTTCTTCCTCATATTCTTTCTCTCTCCATTCCTTCATATGAAATTCACCGTTCTCGATGTGCAGATAACTCAGGATGCCGTAATAATAATCTGAAATTCCGGTATCGATCATCCAGATCTTTTGGCCGAAGCGGGACCTGAATAAAATTTCGTCATTTTCATCTTCTGGAATCACAGGACTTCCGGGGGGTGTGTGAGCAATGACCATTTTTTTTGCATCTAAATTTTTCAGAATTTTATCGATAACATGCCCATAAGTTTTTTCGTCCTTGAGGGCAATATCTCTGTTCCAAAGGGGAGAATCCGGCATGTAAAGAATTTCTCGTTTGATTCTGGACTGGATCCCCTTCTTTAGAGCGAGCCTGAAAGTATTTAATTCCCGGCGCAGAGTCTTATTTATTTTTTGTAATGACCATGTCGAGAATCTCTCGCTTATTCCTCCATGGCAAAAAATAATTCCGTTGATCTTGATCACGGCATCCTGCTCGATGATCCATTGTCCATAGTCTCTGTTGAATGTGTTTACGTATAAAATTCGGATCTTCTTATCCTTCATCAATCCTTTCCACTTTGTTTTAAAATAGGAATCCAGGATTGAAGAGTCGGAATTTGTCTCAATATCGGAGAGATTCTGCAATTGCTGCTTGAATTCATTCTCTTTTTGTCTGCGGAAATCATCAGGCAGAAAAGAAGAAAACTGTTTAGGAGATACATAATCCGGTTGCCTGAAAACGATTCCCGTGATATTCATTTCTTCGTGATTGCCCGGAAGCACATGGACTCTGCCTCCTGCTTCTGCAGCCTCTTCCTGCAGCCTCTTTAGAAGGTCAAACACATCCCTGGCATTATCCCCTCTATCCATGATGTCGCCGGTCTGAACAAGATGGGTTTTTCCCCCAGACCAGTGGAGCCGGTCGTCGACCAGGCCTGCTTTTTTCAGTATCTTGACAAAATTGCCGTATGCCCCATGAATGTCACCTACCGCAATAATTTTTTTGACATTCTTCCATTCGGAAGAATTTGTGTTGGCGTGAAGGGAAACACATACACTGAAGATGATAAAACAGGTGAGGATTAGGATAATTTTTGATGTTCTTTTCAGATAGTTAAACATATTGCACTTTCCTGTTTATTTTTGAACCGGAATGCCTATTTATTGCTTTCCTTATACAAACTCTTTACACATTATAGCGAAAAATCAGAAAAAGAAAACCCCGGCGAGTCTAAGAGCCCTGAATTATTCGTAAAATATGAGGAGACATTTTTTAGGAAGAATTCAGAGGATATGTATTGACTTTAAATTTCTCTTCTGGTAAAAGCTAAAGATATAATAGAAATCACTCGAAAACGGGCTAACATGGAAATTCAAGCACGAGAAAAAGACGATGTCATCATTTTCGATATAGAGGGAGAAATACGAAGATCAGACGTGTCGGATGTCACGCTCCATCAACTCGTGAAAGACCAGCTGGATGTTGGGAAGAGGAACATACTTTTAAATTTCAAAAATGTGGAATTCATCGATAGTTTTGGTGTGGGAGAAATCCTTGCCAGCTACATCTCCACTAATAATTTAGGGGGAAAGCTCAAGATTGCTAAGATTTCCAAAAAGCTCTATCTCGTGTTCCAGGTAACCATGCTCACAAAGGTGCTTGAAATTTTTGATGAAGAAGAATTGGCTTTGAACAGCTTTATGGGTGATTAAGCCAGCTCATGACTCTTGTTAAGTAGAGTCGGAATATGGCCAATGACGGGATTCAAAGAATCTTTTCCCGAATAATAAAAATCAAACCCGGCGAATTAAAAATATCTCTTCTGCTTTTTTTCTATCTGTTCTTCGTGATCGCTGCTTACAACGTTATTAAGCCCTTAAGGAATGCAAGCTTTCTTGATAATCTGGGATATCAGTGGCTGCCCTTAGTCTACTTATTAACGGCAGTGATCATCGGATTTGTCGTAGCAATCCACTCAAAAATTCAGGTGAAAATCTCTCGATACCTGTTGATATCATCCAGTATTCTGTTCTTTTTTATTTCTTGCTTTTTCTTTAGACTGTTTTCAGGCTATGGATGGAGAGGATTACCTGTTATTTTTTGGGTCTGGGCAAATATCTTTATTATCGTTCTCAATACTCAATTTTGGATCACAGTCAATGATATTCTAAATCCTCGCGAATTCAAGAGACTGAGCGGCTTTTTCATAAGCGGAGGGATTTTAGGAGGATTTATTGGAGGGCTACTGACGGGACTTCTGGCTGAAAAAAATGTTGATTATAACTTGCTGTTTCTATCCGCAGGTCTTCTTACCATATGCGCTTTTTTTGTGTATATGGTATTCCAATGGCAGAAGAAGCAGCAACCTGCCGAGGAAATTGGAGAAAATAAGAGGAGAGATAAATCAACCATACAGTCAAAACCAGGATTTCGCGACAGTTTTAATACGGTTAAAGAACAGAAGTATTTAAGATTTATTGCTGCTATTGTGATATTGACTTTGGTTGTATCGACACTCATAGATTTTCAATGGAATACAATCGTTCAGAATAGCGAAAAAGGAAATTTGACCAGCTTTTTCGGTTATTTTAACGCAGGCCTGATGGTCTTTGCATTTTTGCTTTCCCTCCTGATGACGAGCAACCTTTTCAAACGTTACGGTGTGCGCTTAACTCTATTGCTCTATCCTATAATCCTCCTTCTTTGTTTTTTAGGAATAGGTGTTTCTGCTAGTCTTATTCTGGCTATTGTTATCAAAGGAAGTGATAAAAGCCTCTCTTATTCTATAAACCGGTCGGCTCGAGAGCTCCTTTTTATTCCTGTGTCTCCTGATCTCAAGTATAAAGCCATTGTTTTTATCGATATGTTCGTGGACAGATTTTCGAAAGGGATAGGTGCAGTCCTCCTGCTGATCGTCTTGTCTTTTGGCATCCAAGATTACAGAGGGATCGTTCGAGTTGTGAGCCTCATTTCGGTTGCCTTGATATTTGGCTGGATCGTTTTGACGCTGAGGGCAAGCCGGGAATATGTTACATCGGTCAAACAGAAACTTTCACGCAAATGGGAACGGGCCGATTTGTTAATCGAGGAAGAACTGGATGTGGATTATACAAGATTGATTTTCGATACATTGGAGAGTATGAATCGAAGTTCGGATTTGTATGCTATGCATGTATTCGACCTGATGAAGCAGGGAAAGCTCACTCCGGAACTTAAGCAGCTCTTGTCTGAAAGATCGGCGGCAGCGAATCTTTCCTCGTTGGGAACTTTTTTTAAAGCCGATCAATCCGCCCTGATTCGGATAGATGAAAAGTCCAACGATGATGATTTGATGAAAAAGGAGATTCAAGAAATCATGTCCCTTGATGTTTATGAAAATGTGATAAAGCGATATATCGAAAAAATTCTCTCAGATGACAGCAAAAACACTGAGACGGCCAAGATGGAAATCGCGAAAGGAATCGGATTTCTGGTTCCAGATTCTCCGATCGTGGAGAAACTCGCGGAGTTCCTTGTGGATGAATCCCCGGAAGTCCGAAAGTATGCCATCGAAAGTGCGTCAAGGCTCAAGAAGAGGGAACATGTCCCGGCTCTTATCCAGAGCTTACATGATTCTCCGACACACAGCGATGCCGCCGCGGCGCTTGAAAAATATGGCACAAAAATCACAGGGATACTGTCGGATTATCTTGGGGATTCTGAAGAAAACATTAAATTGCGCCAAGCTGTCGCATCAATCTTGGCCCAAGTTGGAAATCAAGAAGCCGTAAATTTTCTCATATGGGAACTGGCTAAAGATTTAAGAGAAATGGATACTGAACTCATCGATGCACTGGACAAGATCCGATCAGAAAAGCCCGAAATAGAGTTTTCCGATAAGATCATCAAGAAAAAAATAGGCCAAGAAATCAAATCCTATTATAAACTTTTTATCGAGTTCGCTGGGAAAAAAGCAAGAGATGATGAAACCGATATGTTCAGAACGATGTCCCTTACATTATCGAAGTCTATGATGAACGTATTTAAACTGTTGGGATTGATCTATCCTTATGAAGATGTAGCCAAAGCATATCAGAATATACAAGCAGGTACTAAAGATTCTGTTGCGTATGCCGTGGAGCTTCTGGATAATACACTGGAAAAGGAAATAAGGCAGGCCCTGTTGCCTTTAGTGGAAGATCTTTCCCAGGTAGAAAGGCTGAAAGCCTGTGTCATGCTGCAAAAAGATTTCCCGGACTTCTGATGGTGATGGATGGATAAATCCCCTTTTTATAAAGTTTTATCCCGTTTTGTGGATATCCGGAAGGATGAGCTTACGAGTTCTGTGTTTTTATTTCTCTACTTTTTTTTGATTGCAGCCGCGGCCTACATCATCAAACCGGTTAAAATATCACTTTTTCTGGAGTTTCTTTCATTCGAAAAACTTCCTTTGGCATATATGGTAACAGCCGTATTAATCGGATTTGTCGTCAACTTAAATTTCAGGCTTTTGCAGGCGATGAATCGACAGCTCTATATTGCAATCAGTTTGATCTTTTTTATCGTTAACCTCATTGTGTTCTGGTGGTTGTTTAAAATCAACTGGAGATGGCTCTCCTTGGTGTTCTGGCTCTGGGCTGATATCTTTACGGCCACATCAGTCACTCAGTTTTGGATTCTTGTCGATGACGTCTGTCATCCACGGCAGGCCAAAAGATTGATTGGCTTTCTGGTAAGCGGTGGGTTGTTAGGTGGTATCTCAGGAGCTGTATTAGCCAGTTTGCTGGTCAAAATAATCGGAACAGAAGACTTATTGTTGGTCTGCCCTTTTCTTTTGGTTATGTGTGTAATCCTCGTCATTTTCTTGGGGGTATTGAAGACACAAAGGGAAAAAGCTGACAAAAAGGAGGTTATGGAGAAAAAAAGAAAAAAAAATGGATATTTAGAGAGCTTCTTAATATTTGCAAAAAACCGGCATCTGGTTTTTTTGGGAGGGATTATGGCGTCAGCCGTTGTTGTCACCACTCTGATTGACTTTCAGTTTAATCGTGTGATTCAACAAAACTTCTCGGGGATGGATTCTCGGACAACCTTTTTGGGAACTTTTTTCTCTGTCTTGTTGATTTTTTCGTATTTGCTTCATGTTTTGGCAACTAAACGCTTGCTGAAAATTTTTGGGATGCGAACAGCGCTGATGGTTTCTCCGGTGATCTTACTCATCGGATCCGCTTCTGTCTTTTTTTGTCCTGCATCGGCTTTGATATACTGGGTTGTTTCTCTCAAGGGCGCAGACAAAAGTTTGGCGCATTCCCTCAGCCAGTCTGTTCGTGAGTTGCTTTATATCCCAATCCCTCTTGAAATCAAATATAAGGCCAAGATGTTCATCGATATGTTCGTGAACAAATTTGCCAAGGGTTTGGCGGCCGCTCTCCTCCTTTTGTTATTTTCTCTTTTTAGATTCTCCATTCAGCAAATCAGCTATGTTGTCATTTTGTTTATTTTCATCTGGGTTGGGCTGAATTGGATGATTTCTAAAGAATATGTGGACATCGTGAAGAGAAATTTGCAGATCAAATGGAAGGATGCGGATAAACTCCTAAATGAGAAAATCGATTTGGATATGACCAAATTGGTCTTTGAGACACTGCAGAATAAAAACAGAAGTTCTGTTTTGTATGCCATGAATCTTTTCGAACTTATAAAGAGCGAAAAATTGAGTCCGGAGTTGAAGAAAATCATTTCAAGTAAATGCGAAGAAATCAGGGCATGCTCCATGGATTCCCTTCTGGAGTTGGACGGAGAAGCCCTTCTTCCTGAAATGGATGATGCAATCGAGGAGGAACATCTTGATACTCAAGTCAGAGAAATTATGTCTTTGGACGTCTATCAGGAGTTGATGAAGGAACAGGTCGACAAAATTGTCTACAGACAAGGCAAAGAGGGTGTGATTGCGAAGATGGAAGCAGCAAAAGTGATCGGGATGATGGGTCCCGGCTCTTCTTTACTTCCTCAATTAAAGCTTCTCTTGAAGGATGATTCCCCGGAAGTCTTTCGCTATGCTGGGGAAAGCGCAGGGAAGCTTAAAAAGAGAGAGCTTGTTCCTCTGATCATTTCCCGGTTAAAAGAACCGATGACCAGAAGGATAGCGAGCCTGGCATTGGTGGATTACGGAATAAAAATATTGGGAACACTTAAGGATTATCTGGCCGATGAAGATGTTAATACCAACATTCGAAAAACGATCCCGGATATTATGTCCCGGATCGGAACCCAACGGGCTGCAAACATGATGACCATAGAATTGAGAAAAAGGAGTGTATTTGTGGAGCCAAAGCTTGTCGAAGCATTGTATAACTTGCGGACAAAAGATCCAGATATTCGGTTCCAGCACCCATTCATAGAGCCCGAGATCCTTTTCCTGATCAAAAAGAGTTATCTGATTCTTCTGGAAATGAATGATTTAATGTCAGATGAGAGAAAGATCGACCTTGTGTCGGATTTAGAAAGCAATCTGGCACAATCGCTCAAACACGTATTCCAATTGTTAAGCCTTGTCTATCCCCAAGAAGATATCCTGAAAGCCTATCAAAATATCACCACAGGGACAAAAAAATCGATCGGCTATTCGTGTGAACTTCTTAACAACATATTGAAACGAGAATTGAAGGACTTTATTTTTCCTCTTATCGATGATCTCCCGTTTGATGATAAAGTGAAACAATGCCGAAAGAAGCTCAAGGATTTGGAAAAGGCCGAAACATCTTGAATTCCATCATTTTAGAACATATAATTGGTTATCCTGATTAGAGAAGATAGATGCCCAGACTATTTGTTTATCCGAAAAAAGGGGAATTTTTCCAGTACACCCTGAAAAATGGGAAGATTTCGCTCGGTCGGTCGGGAGATAACGATATCCCTATACAAGATCCATTTGCTTCTGGCCATCATGCATTCATTTATTCCAAAGAGTCCCGTTACGTGGTCCGGGATAATAACAGCAAAAATGGAACTTTTCTGAATGGCAAGCGGGTTCACCGCGAAACCGTATTAAACAAAGGGGATGAAATTCTGATAGGTTCCACCAGGATTGTTTTTGATAAAGAGCTTTCCACAAATGTGGAGATGACAGATGCGGGCCCCTCTACGGCAAACATCAACACTATCATTCACCTTAAAGATGTCTTAAAAAAACCGGATATCAGCACAACTATAAGGGCCACGGCTAAGGACATGGATTTAGAAAAGATTAAAACAGAGCACAGGTCCTTTTCGATCATTAGTGAAGTCAGTAAGGCCCTGGTATTGCATATGCCGCTGAATGAGTTGATGGAACACGTGATGGATCTTATCGGAGAAAACCTCCCGATGGATCGCGGAATTTTGATGCTTAAAGAAGGAAATCCTGCTCAGCTTATTCCCAAAGTCATCCGGATAAACAACAAGCGCCTCATGGACCAGAGAATTTTGGTGAGCCAAAGTATTGTGAATATGGTAATGAATAAACATTCATCTGTGCTGATTTCTGATGTCCTGGCGGACCCACGATTCAAATCCAGAGATAGCATCGTGAAGATGAATATCCATTCCGCTGTATGTGTGCCGTTATGGAATAACAGGGAAATTATCGGAATCATTTATTCTGACAGAATTTCTGTTGTAAAACCTTTTACAGATGAGGATTTAAAACTCTTGACTCTTCTGGCCAATCTGGCTGCGGTAAAAATTGAAAATTCCAGGTCCATAGAGATGTCCATCGAAAAGGAGAAAATGGAGAAAGAACTCGCCCTTGCAGCTCAGATCCAGAGGGATTTTCTTCCAAAGGAAACTCCCGAATGCAGGGGATTTGACATTGCAGGATACATGACGCCTTGTTATCAGGTCGGTGGCGATTATTATGATTTCATCCCGATCGGGTCGAATCGCCTTGGTGTGACGGTTGCTGATGTGTCGGGAAAAGGTGTCAGCGCATCTCTGCTCATGGCATCTTTGAGAGCATCTCTGCACTCCGAAGTGCACATCCATTACGACATAGAAAAAATGGCAGCGAAGTTGAATGACTTCATCCACCGGAGTTCCTCTATCAACAGCTTCATCACATTTTTCTTTTGCGAGCTAAATATGAAGAGTGGAAAGTTGGTGTTTGTCAATGCCGGGCACAATCCTCCGATTGTTTTGGAGAAAAAAGGGAAAATTCGCAGGATGGAAAGCTGTGGATTGTGTCTGGGAATGTTTCCTGATGTGGAATACAAGGTCCAGACGGTCGCTTTGAATCCAGGGGATATTGTCCTCCTGTTTACAGATGGAATCACCGAAAGCCGGAACAAGGAAAATAAAGAATTCGAAGAAAATAAACTGCTTAAGATTTTAAAAAAGGATTCCAAACTGTCGGCGCAGGAGCTTGTGAATGAAATTCAAGAAGAAGTTAAAAATTTCACCTCGGGTACTGAACAGATGGACGACATGACTGTTGTGGTCATAAAAAAGACCTCTGTGTCCAGCTAATCGGATGCGATATCTTTTTCTTCCTTTTTCTTTTTTTCCGGAGAGCTTATCCAATCTTCTGCTTTTTGAGGAAAATCCTCAAGAAAAGCAGAATCCACTCGAAACAAATAGTCGAACCGCACATTTTTCACGAACACTTTTTTTGATTCTTGATCTTCTTTCCCTATCTGAATTGTCACTTCCTTAAGAGTTTCATTTTTCTCTCCTGCCCAGATTTTTACTTCGGCATGGGGATGATCTAAACCATAGTCAGCAAGATTCAACGGCGGATCCACAAATTCTTCGCACTTCAAAGCTTCTATTTTTCGGAGAAATGATTGAATTATTTCCTTGTCTGCACCAAGGATTGTTGGATCTTCGAATTGCCAGTTCTCTTCTTCATCTTTTGTAAGCATCAGCGACCTCTCTCCTCTTTTTATCTTCAGTTTTTTCACTTCCCAGGTAAAAAAGTCGGCGACACCCTTATCCCTGAGATCGCCAGGCTCTTTCTCTAGGTCGGATAGAATCGAATCTTCCACTTGAAGAATTTTTGAGGAGGTTGAAGAGGTAGCATAAACTTTGTCATTTTTTTTATGAAGAAAAAAATCAACCTGCTGGTTTTCAACAGGAAAATAGACTGCAACTTCGTAATCTGACTTGTCAAGTCCATAGTTATTGATTTCCGCATCTTTTTTTTCTTCAGACACGAACTCCTTCGCCTTTAAATTTGACAGGGCATACAGGATGTCGTTGATCTTGCTTTTTTGGGCCAATGCGTTGACAGGCTTTCTGAGGAACCAGTCCTCCTCCTCTTTTTCTGCTTCCCATTGAACATTTTTTGCCCGCAGTTTTATATGCTTGGCTTGATCGGATTCGAATTTGAAAATGTCCTTTTGCCGGAAATCAAATAGTTTTTTCCCCAAAAGACTCTTCAGGCTGCTCGGGATCAAAACAACTTTTGTTTTATCTGCCTTTTTGGCAAAAAAGGTTTTGTCCAAAGGATTTTCCATCCCGATCAAAATTTTTATGGGTTTGTCCTGGCCTTTGTAATACAGTTCTACTTCTTTCTGTGGAATGCCATATTTTTCAAGATTGGAGGGAGCTTCCTCCACGACTCTTTCGATACGGAGCTTAGAAAAATCCTCAGCCAGCTTGTTAACTTCATACTTATCTGCCTTGGCTTCAATCGGATCAGTGATTAGCCATTCCTCTTTCTTTCTTTTGAAATGGATTGTTTGCCCCTCGTTTTTGAAGATGATTATTTCAAGATCTTTGGGGGAAGCGGAGACCAGTTTGTCTTTTGTCTCTTCTTCTCTTTGACTCCTGAATTCGAAAAAATACACGGCGGCAAACAACAGGATGAAAATACCGAATAAAAAAAGTGTGGTCTTAAATTTCATAAAGATCTTCTCCTCACCCAAATTAAAGTTCCTGTAGTTAAAACAATGAGAGGGAGAATAATGAGTGAGACAAAAAATATCAAACGGCCCTGAGATGGACTGAGCTGGATGGCGTGAGGGGAGGATGTTTTGGGCTGAATTGCAATAAGGTCTTCTTCTTCTGTGAGCCAGTTGGCCGTATTGAGAAAAAAATTACCATTCCCGGCCAGGTAATAATATCTATTTGAAATAAAATCGGAATCGCCAAAAACAGCTATTCTTCCCTCTGCTTCAGGCTCTTTAGGGATTGCTTTATTTTCTTCCGTCTTTTCTGTTGATTCTTTTTCCGGCTCCTCTTGTTCTTCATTTTTTGGCTGGATGGTTGCGACCACAGCTAAAGAAACAGGGCCGCCAACATCAATGTCTTTGTTAAAAGTGACCTCCTTCTGATCGAGCTGGCGTTCTGACCAGGAATTTTGACTGCTTTTTGCGATGACTTCAGTGGTAATGCCTTCTGGTTTTTCCTCTATGGGACTCACAGATCTGGTATAAGGAAAAAAAGTCGCATACCGAAAGTTATCCGTAATGCTGTGAGATTCATATTTGTTGACCACGGGCATGAAATAATCTCCGCCGAGGAGCCTGGATACGGTGTCAACAATCAGATCGTTTTCTAGCTTTACCCCGAATTGCTTGAGGTAAACTGTCAGCCCAGGCGCGGTTTCAGGATCTATCATGAAAAAAATGCGACCTCCGCTCTGGATAAACGTCGAAATTGTTTCCAACTCATTAGGGAGGAGATCCTTTTGAGGCCCGGGAATGACGAGCAGAGAAATATTGTCGGGAAAATTATCCTCTAAAGCCAAAGGGAGCTTTTTGACTTCATATGCCAATTTTTCCAGCTCATTCTTGGCTATGGAGTACCCATTGTCTCCGGTTTCCTCGATGCCGGCTTCTCCATGTCCTTCAAGAAAATAAATGACTTTTTTTTCTTCTCGCGAAATTTTGATGATGGCATTGGTGATGTCCTCCTCAGAAGTTGACGTGATACGATTCTCTTTCTCCCCGCTTTCGAAAATCGTCGTTCCATCCTCGGAAATTTCGTATCTCTTGACAAGCCCGGGGTTTTTATCCGGATCGATAAATTCGTATTTAATTTTATTCGAATGATATGAATAGATTTTCATCAGATTTTCCATGCTGGACCGGGTATAGTTGCCTTCACGGAAAAAAAGCCTGATGTTGACATCTTTGTCCAGTCCTGTCAGTACGGATACAGACTGATCTGAAAGGCTATGGAGTTTGGCTTCGGTGAAGTCCATCCTGTAGTGGTTTTTCGCAAAGAAGTAGTTGAGGATGACTAAAATTCCTAATACGAGGACGATCACGAGGAACAGGTTGCTTGAATAGATGAATGATTTTCGTTTGAAGCTTTGTTTTAAAAGTGAAAGGTTCACTAAAATGTAAGCAATTAGAGCAATGATTCCCAGAGCGAATAGGATAGCAGGTGCTGTTTTTTTATAAGGCCAGATCTGGAATGATACCAATGCCAAAAAAATCAACGCTAGGGCGATGTAGTTCAGGCTTTTTTTTATTATATCCATTTTCTACCTCCACCTTCTTGACTGAATCACAGAATGAGTGAGGAACAGTCCTAAAAAGATAAAACTGATGTAATAGACAATGTCTGTGGTATCCAAAATCCCTTTTGTCATATCGTCAAAATGCTGAAAAAAGGAGATATAATTGAGGACATCTTTCCACATCCCTCCTGCAGAAGAGGAAGCCCAGTTCAAGACCCAAAAAAGAAGCAAAGATCCGAAGGTCAAAACAGCGGCCACAATCTGATTTTCTGTTAGGGATGAGAAAAAAATACCAACGGCTATAAATGCCCCGCCCATCAAGAATAGGCCCAAGTATCCGATGAGAATTGGTTTCACTTCAGGATTTCCGTAGACAAAGGTAAAGATGGCTAGAATAGCTGTCAGAAATAACATCACCAATAGGACTACTAAAGATGCGAGATATTTTCCCAGGATAATCTGATTCATGGATATCGGAGATGTGTATAGGAGTTCGTCGGTTCTGATCTTTTTTTCTTCAGAGAAAAGACGCATGGTTAATAACGGAATCATCAAAAGGAGGATGATGCTGATATTGTGGAAAAGAGGAGAGAAAACCATCTGATTGATGTTCATCTGTTGGAGGGAGTAGGGATTCTGGGCCATCTGCATGGACTGACTGTTGAACCACCAGATGAGACTTTGAAAAAAGAAACCAACAAGCACAAGAAATACGGTGATAGCCACATAGGCGATGGGGGATGTGAAGTATGTTTTTATCTCTTTTTTACCTAAAGCCCAGATGTTTCTCATTGTTCCTTACCCCCTGAGATGACTCTGAGGTAGAGTTCCTCGATATCCATGCCCAGAGGCCGCATCTCCATAAGTCCCCAGTTTTTTTCCACGACATATCGTGCGATATCGTCCCGGTTGTCTTTTCCTCTAGTCCATTCGATTCTGTATCCATCGTCACGAATGGCAACTCTGTCCACATCAGGGATATTTTGGAAATGTTCCACTTTGTCCTTTCCTCCTTCTCTTAACCTGATGAATACGCCATCCTTTTCTTGCAGCGAGGCGGTGAGCTCTTCCAACGATCCGGATGCCATGAGTTTTCCTTCATTGATGATAACCACACCATCACATATCTGTGTTACCTCAGCAAGAATATGAGTCGAGAGAATGATTGTGCGATCTCCCTTAAGAGTTTTGATAAGGCGGCGGATTTCTATGATCTGAGCCGGGTCCAGACCGATTGTCGGCTCATCCAAGATCAACACCTGAGGATCATGGATTAAAGCCTGAGCAATACCTACGCGCTGTTTAAAGCCCCGGGATATGTTCTTGATCAGCCTTTTCCGGACTGACTCCAGCGAAGCGATAGAGATAGCCTTTTCAACAGCCTCCTTTCTTTTTGAGGGCGGGATTTGTTTGATCTCTGTCACGAAACGCAGAAAAGACTGAACCGTCATTTCCGGGTAGAGAGGGACATTCTCGGGGAGATATCCCATGATCTTTTTGACGTCATCGGGATGTTCGAACACATCATATCCCAGCACGTTTGCCTTCCCATCCGATGCAGGCAAGTACCCAGTGAGAATCCGCATGGTTGTGGTTTTTCCTGCCCCATTTGGCCCTAGGAGTCCCCATATGTGTCCTTTTTCAACAGAAAAACTCAAGTCCTGGACGGCCAAAAGATCCCCATACTTTTTAAACAGATGCTCTACTTCAATCATTTTTGAGTTTTTCACCTCCGATCCAAATTTATATGTTGGTTTTGTTATTAAACTCCCGCAAATATGGAATCGTTACATTCTTTCAGGTTGAGGGATTCCCAAAAGAGATAATATTTTTGTTAAAACTTCCCTCACATATTGAATCGTCCAAATTCTGAGTAACTTGGTCTTATTGTCTTTCTCCGCAAGGATGGGGTACTTGTGATAATACGCATTGAATTTCTGGCAAAGATTGAAGGAAAATTTTGCCAAATGGGAAAATTCCAGGGAACGAATAGAATGCTGGATTTCTTCTTCGAATTGGGAGGCATAAAAGACAAGTTCCCAAAAATCATCTTGTTCTTTCTCTGCCAGCGAATTGATCGGAAAATTCTGTTCATATACAAAAGTGTTAAGGTTTTTTTCTTCAAATCCCTCTCTCTGTTTGAGTTTGCGAAAAATACTATTTATCCGGACCAGGGAATACTGGAGGTAAGGGCCTGTCTCTCCTTCAAAACTTAGAGCTTCCTCAAAGTCGAATACAATGATCGAATTCCTGGTGAACTTAAGCATAAAATAGCGCAGTGCGCCGCAGGCGATCTGCTGGGCGATCTGCCTCCTCTGTTTTAATGGAAGGCCCTTGTTTCTTTTTTCCACTTCAAGAAAAGCTTTTTGCTCCAGCCTGTCGAGCAGATCATCAGCCTTCACTCCGAGTCCTTTTCTTCCTGAAACTTCTAAAAAATCTCTTTCCTTGTCTTTTGCGGAAACTTTTAGACCGAGTTCATCCAGGCTTTTGGGGGAGAGTGCGACCATTTCGTAAGAAAAATGGATGGATTTATTGGCCTGATCCTTAAAGCCGAGTGATTTCAGCCCTTGCACGACGATTTTCTGGAGATAAGATTGACGCGTATCTATTACGTTGTATACCAAAGTTCCGTCCCCAAAGGCCGGGGCAGGATTCCCAGGCTCGGTGGTGCTTATCCATGTGGTTTTGCCGTTATCTTCGGTAAATGGTTTGTAATAAAAATCCTTTTCGAGAAGACCAAATTTCCACAATTGATAAGCGATATCTTTTCCCACATATGTCACAGTCCCGTCAGAGCGGACGATAATTTTTTCTTTCCCTTCGTCCTCTTCGAGCTTCATCACCCAGCAATCCTTGTTTATGCCTTCATCCACGTGAGTGATGGCCCCTTTTTCTTTTAGAAGAGAAAAGGCCTTGTCCCAAAATTGTCGCCCCAGTATACTACTTTCGCAGGGCAAAACATCATAGTTGACATCGATCCTTTTCATGGTTTTGAGGTGAGCTCTCAAAATTCGCCTGGAGATGTACTCGGCAATTTCTGCTTCGGGATTTTCTCCTCCTTCGATCTTTCTTAAAATTTCAGATTTCCGGGATTGGGCTTCGGGATGTTCTCCCAGATAAGAGGTGACACGAGTGTAAAGGTACCAACAATAGTAGTCAAATTTTCCTTCGATTTTTTTGATATCCTCAAGAGACTTTTTTTCCATATCCATGAAGCCAAAGGTAACATCTACCACTTGGATACCTGTGTCATCGATGTAATTCTGGATTTCAACGTTTTCTCCTCTGTATTTTAGGCATCTTCCCAAACTATCTCCCAGAACAGCATTCCTCAAATGCCCCACATGGGCGGCTTTATTCGGATTGATATTGGTATGTTCGATGATGATTTTTTTTTCTTCTGGCTGGAGAGTCTGTTGACCAAGAGAGGCAACCTGGAGGAGAAAAAAAGTTTGGCGATTTAAGTAAAGATTGATAAAACCAGGGCCGGCCAGCTCGACTTTCTCGATTCCTGATAGGTTGGACAAAAAGGGAATGATCTCCAGAGCAATTTCCCGGGGTTGTCTTTTCATTTCTTTTGCAAGTTGAAAAGGAAGCGAGAGGGCAAGGTCCCCCATTTTTGCTTGAGGAGGATAGGAAATCGCCAACATGGTTTCTTTCATCGGATATTGATCCATCAACAATTGACGAATTTTTTCTTTGAGTTCGGCCTTGTATTGAATCATGTGTAGCCAATAATTATAGCAAATTTAATTTAAAATGGGAGTCATTTTTTTTATCCTCTTGCATAGCAGATTATTATATGATAGTAAATAAATTTTATAGAGGAACAATATGAAAAAGACTCGACTTTATTCAGTTCATAAAGCGGCCGGAGCAAAATTTGTCGAGTTTTTTGGATGGGGAATGCCCATCGAGTACACGGGGATTATCCAGGAACACATGGCCGTTCGTCAAAAAGCAGGATTGTTTGATGTCAGCCACATGGGAGAGATTAGGATTTCGGGAGATCAAGCTCTGGATTTCGTTCAGTATCTAACGCCTAATAATGCCGCTCTGCTTGATAAAAACAAAGCCCAGTACTCTGCATTAATCACTCCTCGAGGAACTTTTGTGGACGATATGCTTGTATATTACTTAGAAGAGAATGTTTATCTACTTGTGGTGAATGCGGCTAATACAGAGAAGGATTTCCGGTGGATACTCAAACATCAACAAGGATTTGATGTGAACGTTGTGAATAAAAGCGATGAATACACGCAAGTGGCCCTTCAGGGCCCTGAAGCCCAAAAAATTCTTCAACCTCTAGCAGAGATTGACTTGGATGAAATGTCAAGTTTTGAGGTGGATAGGGGTTTTGTTGCTGGAGTGGATGCTATTGTTTCCCGGACAGGGTATACAGGTGAAGATGGCTTTGAGATTTACACGCTCGCTCAAAACCCCGAGAAACTATGGAATGCTATCATAGAGGAAGGAAGGACATCCGGACTTCTCCCTGTCGGCCTTGGAGCCCGAGATACGTTGCGTCTGGAAGCCAGGCTCATGCTGTATGGGAATGATATCGATGAAAACACTACCGTTCTTGAGGCAGGAATGCGATGGCTGATCAAGTTCAAAAAGGGGGATTTTTTGGGAAGGGAAGTTCTACTCAAGCAAAAAGAAGAAGGTATTCACAGAAAGATTGTCGGGTTTGAATTGCAAGGGAGAGGGATCGCCCGGCCTCATTACCCTGTTTTTGTCGAGGGCGAAAAAGTTACCGAAGTGAGATCAGGCACTTTTTCGCCTTTTTTCCGCAAGAGTATTGGATTGACCTATCTTCCTGTAAAATACACAGATATCGGGACAGAATTCGAAATCGGAATAAGAGGAAAGGGAGTCCAAGCAAAGGTTGTTCCCACGCCTTTTTATAAAAGAGAATATAAACAGTGATTATTTGCACTCAATAAAAAAGAGGAGGATTTTCATGTATCCCGATGATTTTTACTACACAAAAGATCATGAATGGCTAAAAATTGATGGAAATAAAGCAACGGTTGGTATCACAGATTTTGCGCAAAAACAACTCGGGGATGTTGTTTATGTGGAATTCCCCCAATCGGGAGCACAGTTGGAATTTCATCAATCTCTTGGTGTGATTGAATCAGTCAAAGCTGTTTCGGATATTTATTCACCGGTTTCGGGGGAAGTCATCGAAGCTAATCAGAAATTGAATGATTCGCCTGAACTTATCAACGAAGATCCTCATGAGAAAGGCTGGATAATTCGGATGAAAATCAAGGATGAGGGAGAATTGGATAAGTTGATGTCTGCATCAGAGTATGAGAAATTTTTGGAGGGTTTAGAAGAGTAGTATGAGCTATATTTCTCTTAGTGAAAAGGATATAAAGCAAATGTTGGCCAGAATCGGCATCTCTTCTATGGAGGAACTCTTTCGTCCCATCCCTGATGATCTCAGGCTCAAACAGAATCTGGACTTACCAGAAGCGCTGACAGAACCGGAACTCATACGACGAATTGAAGATATCGCCCATCAGAATTCCTGTCACAATTATCTCTCTTTTTTGGGAGGGGGGGCCTATTCTCATGTGATTCCCAGTGTTGTTGATTATTTGAGCAGCCGGGGGGAATTCATAAGCCCTTACACGCCTTATCAGCCAGAAGTCAGCCAGGGAACGCTGCAAATTATTTTTGAATTTCAAACTCTGATCTGCCAGCTTACTGGAATGGATATCGCAAATGCCTCTTTGTATGACGGGGCATCCGGTGCCGCCGAAGCTGCGTTGATGGCGCATCGGCTAAAAAGCAGGCCAAAAATCTTGGTAGCCAGGAGTGTCCATCCCCAGTACAGAGAGGTTATTCAGACTTATACGAGAAATTTAAGCGTATGTTTGGAAGATATCGCTTACTCGCATAGGGGAGAAATTGATATTGAGGATTTAAATAAGAAATTGGATGAGGAGACGTCGGCAGTCGTGATTCAATCCCCCAATTATTTCGGAATCCTTGAAAAACTCGAAAATATTTCTGGCCTGTCCCATGAGCATCAGGCTCTATCCGTAGTGGTCGTGGCAGAGCCCGTCTCCCTAGGAATACTGGAGGCTCCAGGGAATCTCGGGGCAGATATTATCACCGGGGAAGGACAATCCTTTGGTCTCCCTCTAAGTTTTGGCGGCCCCTATCTTGGATTCATGGCGTGCCGAAAGGCGTTTGTACGTCAATTTCCAGGCCGGATAGCCGGAGAGGCCAAAGATATGGACGGAAACAGAGGATTTGTTTTAACTCTCGCCACAAGAGAACAGCATATTCGGCGGGAACGGGCCACATCGAATATCTGCACCAATCAAGCCTTGTGTGCATTGCGGGCAACCATCTTTCTGGAACTCCTTGGGAAAAGAGGATTGAGGGAGCTCTCCTGGCAAAACCTTCAGAAAGCGAACTATGCTCTGGATAAAATTACAGAGATTAAAGGGATAAAGCCTAGATTCAATGGGGAATGTTTCAACGAGTTCGTCTTAGAATTTGAAAAGCCGTGGGCAGACATTGATCGATTTCTGAAGGAAAAAGGGACCATCGGAGGCCTTCCCGTTGCAGAGGCCTATCCTGAGCTGAATAACTGTGCACTGCTGTGTGTTACGGAATCCCATAAAAAAGAAGACATCGACCTCCTCGTTGATCAATTGAAAGAAGCGTGCTCCTGATGAAAATAATCGCGGAAGATAGGGGAGTAAAAGTGAAATGATCCGTGAGCCTCTGATATTTGAAATTAGCGATGCCGGAAAAAAGGGATTTCTCCTGCCAGGACTGGATGTGCCTGTAAAGGCCGATATCCTGAAGGATATTCCGTCCAGAGCTGAAATTGAAGAATTCCCCGAAGTTTCTGAGGTGGAAATCGTGAGGCATTTTACCCGGCTGTCCCAGACGAATTTCTGTATCGATGTGGGAATTTATCCTCTGGGTTCCTGCACGATGAAATACAATCCCAAGATCAATGAAAAGCTTGCCTCAACAAAAGCGCTGCTGCTATCTCATCCCAATGCCTCGGAGGAGTTGACACAAGGCAGCCTGGAGATCCTTAAAATGGCCGAAGAGCTTCTGGTGACTGTTACGGGCATGGATGCCTTTACTCTCCAACCTTCGGCAGGGGCTCAAGGAGAGCTGGTCGGGATGATGTTGAGCCGAGCCGTATTGGAAGAAAGGGGAAATCCGAGAAAAATCGTATTGATACCTGATTCGGCACATGGAACCAATCCATCGAGCGCACATATTTGTGGGTACCGGGTTCAGGAAATCAAATCGAATGAACATGGAACAGTGGATGTGGCAGATCTTACAAAAAACATGACAGAAGATGTTGCGGCCTTGATGATAACCAATCCCAATACGTTGGGTGTTTTTGAATCAGACGTAAAAATAATATCCGATATAGTCCATTCCAAAGGAGGCCTTGTCTATATGGATGGAGCTAACATGAATGCACTGATCGGGATGTGCAAACCTGGAGATATGGGAGTCGATGTCATTCATCTCAATCTCCACAAGACATTTTCCACCCCTCATGGAGGCGGAGGGCCCGGAGCAGGACCTGTGGGAGTAAAGAAGGAGTTAGAACCTTACCTTCCTATTCCAGTCATTGAAAAAGATAACGGGATATTTTGTCTGAATCAAAAGCGGCCTAAAAGTATTGGAAGAGTGCGAAGCTTCTGCGGCAATTTTCTGGTCATCGTCAAGGCACTGGCCTATATGTTGTCTCTCGGCTCCACAGGATTGAGAGAGATAGCGGAGGTGGCAGTCCTGAATTCAAACTACATCCGAAAGTGCCTGGAAAACGATTATCATCTTAAGTATAAAAGTCCCACTCTTCATGAAACTGTTTTTTCGGATAAAATTCAAAGGCAGGACGGGGTGACAAATATCGATATTGCCAAGCGGCTGATAGATTATGATGTGCATCCTCCCACCATGTCCTTTCCATTGATCGTTCATGGGGCTCTAATGATAGAGCCCACAGAAACAGAGAGCAGGAGGGATCTGGATCGTTTCATACATGCTATGAAGCAGATCGCCCAAGAGGCAAGGGACAATCCGCAGGTTCTAAAAAACGCCCCCCACACGTCTTATGTGGGGCGTTTGGACGAAACCCGTGCTGCCAGGAATCCGGTTCTGCGCTGGCGTAGAACTCAAATAGAAAAATAACAAGGACGTAAACCAAGCGAGAATGAGTCTGCAAAATTTGATCATATCCCTTCAAAAATTCTGGGCCAATCATGGCTGTTATCTGGCTCAACCCTATGATCTGGAAGTCGGCGCAGGAACCATGACTCCCGATACTTTCTTTCGCGTTTTGGATGACCGAAACTGGAAAGTGGCATATGTTCAACCTTCCCGGAGGCCGGCGGACGGGAGATTTGGGGAAAATCCCCATCGTGTTCAGAAACACTTCCAGTATCAAGTGGTAGTCAAACCGGCTCCTTCTGAAATTCAAAAATTGTATATTGACAGTTTGACTTCTCTAGGCATCAACCTTCAGGAACATGATATCCGTTTCGATGAGGATGATTGGGAATCTCCTACCATCGGGGCATGGGGAGTGGGATGGCAGGTCTTGCTGGATGGTCTGGAGATTACTCAGTTTACTTACTTTCAGCAGGCCGGTGGGATTGACCTTTCCCCAGTGCCGGTTGAAATCACATATGGTCTGGAAAGATTGGAAATGTTCTTGGAGGAAAAAGACAACATCTTTGATTTGAATTGGTCGGATCATGTTAGCTATCGGGATTTGAGAATTCGAGAGGAAAGAGAATTTTCCGAATATAATTTCAATCAGGCTAATGTTAAGCTGCTCCATAGTTCTTTCCAGAAAACTCACAGAGAAGCGCACCGGCTGGTGGACAAAGAGTTGCTCCTTCCTGCCTATGATATGTGTTTAAAATGCTCCCATTTTTTTAATCTTTTAGATTCAAGGGGAGCCATCAGTGTAACAGAAAGAGTGAAGATGATTTCCCTGATAAGAGTGGTAGTCAACCGGATCGCTCAAAAGTACACCTCACAGGAGATCACAGCTTGATGGAATTTCTTCTGGAAGTCATAACCGAAGAAATGCCTCCTACTCATGTGAAAGGGGCCCTTGCTCAGCTGGGAAATCGTCTGGCAGAAGAGCTGCTTTCGAACAAACTTGTCGATCATAAAGACAGTTATGGCAAAATTAATACGTTTGGGACATGCCGGCGCTTGATTTTGCGAGGGAGCTTTGTCGAAAAGCAACGGGATAAACAAGAAACAATAGTCGGGCCACCTCGATCTGTTGCTTTCGATCAGGACGGTTTGCCTACGCCTGCGGCGACTGGATTTGCTAAATCCCATGGTGTTAACATCGGCGATCTGGAAATAATCCAGACAGAAAAAGGGGATTATGTCGGTTTCAATAAAAGGGAGGAAGGGAAGCCTACCCAGAAGATCCTCGAGCAAATTTTGCCAGATATCATAACTTCCCTTACTTTTCCGAAGATGATGCGTTGGGGAGAATCCTCATTCCGGTTTTCCAGACCGATAAAGAGAATTATGTGTCTGTTTGATCGGAGGCCGCTTCATTTTGATATCAATGGCGTTCAGACGAAAAATTGCACCACCGGACATAAAATATTCAATCCCGTTGAGCTTAAAATCGAGACATTCGAAGATTACCGGGCACTGTTGAAAAAGAATAAAGTCATCATCGATCCCCAAGAGCGCAGAGCAATGATCTTAAAGCAAGCAGACAGGAAGCTGGCGCGATATGATGCTAAGTTACACCCGGACAGCCAGCTATTGGAAAAGCTCTCTTATGATGTTGAACATCCTTATGTTTTTTTGGGAAGTTTTCCTCATGAATACCTCAAATTACCGCTGGAAGTTTTGAGCACTGCTATGAGAGAAGGCCAGAGATTATTTTCCGTACTAAAAGGGAAAAAACAGCTGCCGTTTTTTTTGGGCGTGGCAGACGCCTATAAAGATCCTAAATCGCTGATAAAAAAGGGAAACGAGAGGGTCTTAAAAGCGAGGATGGAGGATGCAAAATTCTTTTGGAACCAGGATTTAAAAACAACCCTGAAGGAAAAGTTCAAGAGATTGGACCAGATCATATTCCAAGAACGTCTCGGAAGCTATCAGGATAAAACAGAAAGAATGAAAAAGATCGTAGCATACATAATCGACCGGTTAGAGCTTATCGTTGATAAGAATGCGGCGGCAGAAGCTGCGGAATTATGCAAGGTGGACCTGGTGACCGGGATGGTCAGAGAATTTCCCTCTCTCCAGGGAAAAATTGGAGGCCTATATGCTAAAGAGGAGGGTTACACATCCGCTGTTTGGAAAGCCATCTATGAGCAATACCAACCGGTTGGGTTGGATGATTCCCCTCCTTCGTCGTTAACCGGGGCAGTTTTGGCTGTTGCCGATAAGCTAGATACGATTGTAGGAGCAACAGGGATTGGTGTTGAAGTAAGTGGATCTAAAGATCCCTTTGGCCTGAGACGAAATGCCCAAGGTGTTTGTAAGATAATCCTGGAAAAAAAATTGAGTTTTTCCTTTCCTCGTCTAGTGGACAAAACCATAAGCACGATGAAAGACAGATTAACTAGAGAAAAAGAGGATATAAGATCGGATGTGTTGAGTTATTTCAACAGCCGCCTTCATTATATTTTTGAAAGTCAGGGATATCGGTATGATTTGGTTAAAGCTTCTCTCGCTCCCGGGATCGATAATATCTACCATTCATACTTAAGACTAAAGGCTTTAGACAGCTTAAAAGAAAGCCCTCAATTCAAACCTATGATAATGATTGCAAAGAGAGTTAACAATATTCTTCGGGGCCAAACAAAACATAAGGTGAACGAGGGACTATTATTGGAGAAACAGGAAAGAGAACTTCACACAACATTTTCTATCATACGAGACAATGTCCTTCCTTTAATAGCTGTCGGGGATTTTGCCAAAGCCCAGAGGATGATATTCCGGATGAGATCTTCGATCAATAATTTTTTTGACCGTGTGCTGGTAATGACCGATGACAAAAGATTGCGAAGAAATCGCCTGGCATTGCTTCAGGAAATCAGCCGGCTTTTCGATCAAATTGCCGATTATTCGCTGGTTGTGATTGAAGGATAGGGGAAAGGATTATCCATCTGTTTCGAATTCTTCCTTTGGAGATCTGGATCGTTCGTTTTGATCGGCAGGTGCAAATTTTTGCTCAAGAGCTATAATTTTGACCAGTAAACCGGGATAATTCTGCCCCTTCTTTTCACCGTAAGGGCTAAACTGGGCTCCGATTTGGTATTTGTAGCTCATCCCAACGTTAGGAGCCACCCAGCGGACTCGTCCATGCAGCTCTAAAGGGACTCTTTCTCCGGGGATAGATATTTTTAACACTGTTGCCGTGCCAATCTTTAGCTCCTCCTGGGATAGGAATCGAAGACCTCCCCGGCTGAGATCGATAACAGGACAAAATTCTTCCCCATATGAGACTTTGGTCAGAAGAGGTTTCTTCAATTTATAGTTGACAGTTGCGCCGGGGATTTCAAATCGAATACACGTCCGTTTCTCTATACCTTCATAATTCATTCAAAGCTCCTCTTGTTTGTCCTGTTGTTTGTTTTGCTCTTTGAATCGCTTTTAACATATATCAATTTTGTCCCAAAAGTCAATCCTAGCCATTATCCTTTACAGAGATCATTTCGACACAATCCCAAACGAACCAATAATTGAGTCGATTAAGAAGGCTAAATCTTGAGGCTTGCCAACTCACCCCATGCCGCCCAGTAATATTGACTGGCCTGTAAGGAAAAAAATGAGGATGTTTGACTGAGTTAAATATGGAATTTTCTTCAGAAAATGAATGTTTGAACCGGCATTTTTTATAAATAATCCAGGGTTGGATTAGCGGAGGGTTCCTTCGTAGCAAGCCGTCAGCTGTCGCTTGCGTACATCCTCTGGAGTATACGAGGGCAAAAGCACGGGAGCAATTCTGTCTGTTTTTATTTTTGCTCTTTTTAAGGCCTGCTCATAATTTTTTATATGCTCCAGGGTCAGTTTTCCAGGTTTGACAGACCTGACGTATTGGGCGGCAAAATTCCCGGCTCTTATTCCGAACACGTTGTAATCCAAAACGGAATTTCCCATTAGTCGGTTGCGGCCATGGACGCCGCCAGAGGCCTCCCCAGCAACATATAGTCCTGGAATATTTGTTTCGCATTTGGCGTTTATTTCTATCCCGCCATTTTGATAATGAAGAGAGGGGTAGACCAGCATGGGTTCTTTAGTGATATCTATGCCGTATCGGATAAATTGTCTGTGCATCGCTGGAAACTGTTTGTGGACGTATCCATCACCTTGGAGCATGTCGATTAAGGGAGAGTCAAGCCAGATGCCCATGCGTCCACTTGGTGTTTCAATGCCGTTTTTGCGTTCCAAACATTCTCGAATGAAAGAGGAGGCTTCCACATCTCGTGGTTCCCGAGGGAAGACAAACAGTTCTCCGTTTTTATTGATCGGTTGTCCACCGGCTCCTCTGATTTTTTCCGTTATCAAAAAACCTGCAATTTGTTCTGGAAAAGCAGCTCCCGTGGGGTGATATTGGACCGAATCCATGTAGAGCAGCTTTGCTCCTGCTCGATAGGCCATCACCAGGCCATCGCCTGTGGCGCCGTAATGGTTGGTCGTATCGTACCCTCTTATATGCAACCGCCCAAAACCTCCTGTGGTTATTATTGTGGCCTTCGCTTTGACGATAAAATATTCTTCTGTCTCGAGATTGTACAGCACGCCCCCTGCACACCGGCCTTCCTTGTTCATGACGAGTTCTACGATAGGCATAAACTCCAGCACATCGATTTGATCAGGATGATTTCGGACTTCATCCATCAAAGTTCGCATGATAATAGCTCCTGTATAGTCCCGGCAGGAGTGCATTCTCTTTCTGGATGTTCCACCACCATGGAGGACCTGCATGGAACCATCCTCGTTCTTATCCCAGACAACGCCCAGGTCTTCAAGCCACTTCACGACTTGAGGCCCATCGTGCGTAAGAGCATGGACAAGTTCAGGTTTATTGTCAAAGTGGCCGCCGCCCATGGCATCTAGATAATGCCGGGGAGGAGGATCCTGCGGAGTCACAGCTGCCTGCATACCCCCCTGAGACATCATGGAGTTGGCATCTCCCAACCGTAATTTTGTCGAAATAATCGATTTGGCTCCGTTTTGCATGGCAATAATGGCTGCTGCACAGCCGGCCCCCCCGCCCCCAATTATGAGGATGTCTGTCTCATAATCAGACTTGGTGAGATCAAAAAGCTTGGGTTTGATCCTCGAATGGGACTCCAGCAAATCGGCAACTTCGGTTGTGATCACATCTCCTTTGTTAGGCCCTACATGGATTTTTCGTCTGGCCTCAGGTTTATAATCAGGGTGAAATTTATTCAAAACCTCTTCCCGTTCTTCAGCGCTCATCGGGGAGAAAACTGGCTTGCCTGACTTGGCGAGTTCAAACCGTTTATTTCGTGATTGGATGACTTTTTCGAGAGATGGTTTCATGTATTCTGGATACATCGGATACTCCTCATAAAATATTAAGATTCAAGGTCTCTTGCATAATATTTCTTTTTAAGTTTATCTTTTCTCATGGACATCAATTCTTTATATTCTTTGTCGAATTTACGATTTTTAACTTCCTTAAGCCTTTTTTTTAATTCAGGACTCTTTTTAGACAAGTATTTTCCATACAGTCTTTTAGCAAGAAGACCGACATTGTACTGGACGATTTCTGCGGGACATCGAATGGCACACAACCCACAACAGATACAATCAAAAGAAAGATCCATCACCTGTTCGATATCTCCGCGTTTGGCGGCCTGGATGTAGTCCATGACTTCCAAATCTTGAGGGCAAGCCTTTGTGCAGGTATTGCATGCCACACACCGGAACACTTCAGGATAGAGCTTCTGGATGGTTGCCACATTCGGGGCAAGCTTGTCGAGGTTGTAAATCGCTTTTTGTCCAGGAATGACCGGAAGCTGAGCCAGCCACATTCTCTCCTCTACGATTGTTGTGCAGGCCAATCCTGTATAGATTTTGTAATCTCCGGGCATGCGGTAAACCGTGGCACAGGCCCCGCAAAAGCCTTCCCGGCATCCTGCTCCTCTTTTTATCTGATAACCGGCATATTCGATGGCCCCCATGATGGTTGCCTCCGCTGGGACTTTGTGAGCTTTTCCCATGATGAAGATGGTGGCCATCTTCACATTAGGTTTTATTTTCCTCTTGGGTTTTGTTTGTTTTTTGGGTGATTTTTTTTCCGCTTTCTTAGTTGCCATTCGGATATCTCCTTTTTAATATTCTTGGGGCAATTTTTTTAGCTCAGCCCAGGAATAAACAGGACCATCTTTACAGACATAGTGTAGGCCTATGTTGCATCTCCCGCACTTTCCGATTCCGCATTTCATTTTGTTTTCGACGGTGGTGTATATCTGGTCATCCTTGAATCCAAGAGCTTGGAGGTTTTGTATCGTAAATTTGATCATGATAGGAGGACCACAGGTGATAGATATAGCATTCTTGGGTGAGGGCTTTTTATCCAGTATATTCAGGGGCACGAATCCCACATACTCTTTCCAATCCGGTTCCTCCACGTCTATCGAGAGATGGACGGTCATCTGGTCTTTCAATTTTTCCAGTTCCTGTTTAAAGACCATATCCTTTGATGTCCTTGCCCCATAAAACAAGGAAAGGATTCCGAAATCCTGTTTTTTCTCTAGAGCCGTATTCAAGATCGACCAGAGAGGAGCAAGTCCGATTCCTCCCCCTATGAATATCAGGTTTTTCCTCTTCCATTTTTCGATAGGGAAACTGTTTCCGTACGGACCTCTGATCCCTATAATATCTCCTACCTGCGTCTCATGCAGGGCTGAGGTGACCCGTCCCATCTTCAGGATACTGAACTGCAAGTAGTCCTTTACAAGGGGAGAGGAGGAGATGGAGATCATTGCTTCGCCTTTTCCGAATACTGATAGCATGGCGCACTGGCCACTCCTGTGAGAAAAACTGTTATTCTCGAGGAATTGCGTGCGGAATGTTTTGATCGCTCGGGCTCCCCCGACTTCTTCCCTGATTTCTATGATTTTGGCAAGTTTAGGAATATACGTATTATGATCCATAATCTCTCACCTTATTCAGGACTTCTATGATGTCGATGCCGACCGGACATTTTGTGATGCATCTGCCGCATCCTGTGCATTGATAGTTCTGGTAGCGTTCGACAAAATATTGAAATTTATGCATGATGCGTTGCCGGAGTCTTGAAGCTTTATTCGGTCTGGGATTATGTCCAGAGGAGTGCATCGTAAAGTCGGGAAATTGGCATGTATCCCATGTGCGAACCCTTTTTCCATCAAGTGGAGCAGGGGAGTGGACTTCATCATTGATATCGAAACAATGACAAGTCGGACACATGAAGGTGCAAATCCCGCAGCGGAGGCAGCTCATCGCTTCCTCATCCCAGAAAGGAGATTCCCACATTCCCTTGAGCTTTGGCGGGATGTTCTTTAAGTTCTTGATCTGTCTTTTTATCTTTTTTTCAGAGTCGGCATGGATTTTTTGAAGGTCTTTTTTATCACTAACTTTTGGCTGTGTGAAAAGATTTTTTGCAAGATTTAACAGCGTGTCTCCGTTTTTGGTTTTGGACTCTACAAAATATCTATCTCCCAGGTCTGTGAGAAGAACATCCAGCCCGTCCTTGGAATGCGGGGATCCATCTACGGAAAGACAAAAGCAATTTGTGTTTGGCGGATTGATGCATGCCAATCCTACAAGAGTTGTCTGGTTTCTCCTTTTCCAGTAATAGACATCTTCGAAATCGTCGCCGAACACTTTATCCGTTAGGATTAAAGCTTTGGCATCGCATGGCCGGACGCCAAATACGATAGTGGGCTCTTCTGCGGGAAGGGTTTCGTTGATTTCTGGTTCTTCTTCATCGGTTTTTTTAAATTTGAAGTAGACTTCTCTCTGAGTAAATATGATTTTTTTTGGAGGTAGTGCCGCCGTGAGAAAATTCATGTCGATATCCTCAGGATCGCTCACAGTTTCGTAACTCCAGATGTTCTCGTCCTTCAAAGGGGCATATATCTTGTAGGCTTGAAGTTTTTTTATCCATTGGGGGAATGTCTTTTTCAAGAGTATCTTATCCATTGTCTCACCTGATAAAATCTTCTGGATCTTCGTCTTTAAAACTGGAAACAAGCGAAGGGCCATCTGGATCAAATCCTGCATCATACCCAAAAAGCTCCTTGGCTTCTTTTTCCAATTTTTTGTTTAAAAAGCGGAGAGGAATATCCATTGGGCAGACTCTCTCGCACTCTCCGCAATCGATGCAGCGTCCAGCCAAATGGAAGGCTCTAACCATATGGTATACAAAGTTTTCTGAGGGGACAGGAGACTTCTCGACCCATTTTATTTTTTGGGCTTTTTCAGAGGCTGTCGTATCTGCTGAGACAGCAAAGTTAATGGTGTCGACAACACATTCATCGCAATAACACATAGGACAAACAGAGCGGCAGGCATAACACCGGATGCATTTGGAGAGTTGTTCGGCCCAAAATGCCCATCTTTCTTTTTCTGAGAGAGCTTCCACTTTTTGCAGGGATTTGAATGGATCATCGACCTTTTTTTTAGTTTTGTCACCAAGAAGCAAATCATAAACGACAGGGTAGTTCGCACGACATTCTAGACATCGCTCTGCAAGAAGTTCTTCAGCCGGAATCTTGATGATTTGGCCCTCCACGGTTACGACGAAATTTCCCTGCTGGTCAAATTCGATGTTTTCAGCATGTTTCCCATTTAGCTTCTTTGCCAGTTTCTTTTCGTCGTAAACCCCGCTCTTTCCGCAAGAAATCCCGAGGATGTGAACATCCTTCCGATCGATGTATTTTTCCTGGAGAAGCACAACAATAGCCCGGCTGTCGCAGCCTTTGACAACGATTCCAACGGGTCTTTCATCCGGTTTTTTTTGGCCGGCTTTTCTTTTTTTCTCATCTACCAAGAATTTGGCAAGGTTGTAAACACATGCAGGATCCCAAATCAGCCTGCCCGCGTCTTCCGGATTTTTAATGAATGCCGGCAGGGGCATTAACCCGTTTTGCCCTTTTTCGTAGCCAATCACGTATTTGACCTTTCCCTCCTTCAGAATCCGTTTGGCTTCTTTGCGGAGATCCTCGACGTTTACCATTAGTAATTTCTCCTGAGCTTGGTTTGAGGGCCAAGGGGTTTGAGTTCTTCGACGAAATCCCCGATGATTTGTGTGTATTTTTTTCCTTCGGCAGCAGAGATCCATGACATCTGGAAGCGTTGAGCTTCGAGCCCGATAAAGTCCAAGAGTTTTTTGACTAAAGCTATCCTCCGCCTGGCATAATAATTGCCTTTGATGTAATGGCAGTCTCCCGGGTGACAGCCTGAAACGAGAACCCCATCTGCCCCTTTGTTAAAAGCATCCAGGATATAAAGAGGGGAAACGCTGCCGGAGCACATAACCGTGATCGGAATGACGTTCGGGGGATATTGCATTCGGGATACTCCAGCTAGATCACTTCCAGCCGATGAACACCATTTGCAAAGAAAAGCAACGATTCTTGGTTCGAAATTTTCTGCCATTATCAGCCTCCGAGGCTTGTTCTGATCATTTCATGAACCTGGGAAAGAGTGGTGTTTTTCACAGCGATGGCTGCTCTCAAACAAGTCGCCTGGCACGTTCCGCACCCTTCACATAAAACCTCATTCACTTCGACTTTGCCGTCCTTCAAAGAGAGGGCATCATACGGACATACAGAAACACACATTCCACATCCTGTGCAGAGGTTAAGGGTAACTTTTGCAACCGTAGGAGAGTGAAAAAGTCTTTCTTGAGACAGGATGGTAATCGCCTTGGCTGCCGCACCGCTTGCCTGGGCCACGGCTTCGGGGATGTCCTTGGGTGCTTGGGCCGCTCCTGCTAGAAACAGTCCCGCAGTTACGCTTTCCACAGGTTTGAGTTTGGGATGGGCTTCAGCGAGAAATCCATCCTTGTCCATAGAAATCTTCAGTTTTTTGGCGAGGTCTGAAGCTCCTTGGGAAGGACGCATAGCGGTTGCCAAAACGACCATGTCCGCGTCTATTTCAATATCTTTTCCTGAAAGGGTGTCGACACCCCAGACTTTTATCTTGCCCTTGTCTTCGAATATTTTTGAGACTTTTCCCCTCAGATAGACCACGCCGTCTTCTTCCACAGCCCGTTGCACGAATTCTTCGTAGCCTTTTCCTCCTGATCGAATATCGATGTAAAAAATATAGGTTTGGCCATCGTGGACATGGTGTTTGTAAAGCATGGCATGTTTGGCTGTGTACATGCAGCAAATTTTCGAACAGTAGGCACAGTGAAGTTCAGGATCTCGCGAGCCTGCACACTGGATAAAAACCACTTCTTTGGGTTCTTTGTGATCCGAAGGTCTCAAAATTTTCCCCTGAGTAGGCCCCGATGCTGAACACAGCCTTTCAAACTGAAGGCCGTCGAGGACGTCCGCGTATTTTCCGTGCCCGTATTCTGATAACATTTCTTTCTCATACAAGTCATAACCTGTCGCTACGATGATGGAGCCGACTTCTTCTTCTATGACCTCAGATTCCATATCATAGTCAATGGCTTCTGGGTCACAGACATCAGCACATTTGCCGCATGCAATCGGGAGTAAACCTGGGCAGCCCCGAATATCGAGCGTGTAGGTGGCCGGTATTGCCTGTGGAAAAGGAATATAAATGGCTTTGCGCCCGGTCAAATCCAAATCAAACTCGTTAGACATGACAACTGGACATACCTTTGTGCATTCATCACACAGAGTGCATTTATCTGGATCAACATAGGTGGGTTTTTGGCGGATTTTAACTTTGAAGTTTCCGACATACCCTGATATTTCTTGAATTTCACTGTATGTCATGAGCTTTATCTTAGGATGTTTGGATACTTCCACCATTTTGGGGGTCAAAATGCACTGGGAGCAATCGAGCGTGGGAAAGGTTTCCGAGAGCTGGATCATGTGTCCGCCGATGGATGGATTCCGTTCCACAAGAACGACTTCATATCCACTGTTGGCTATGTCCAATGCGGATTGAATTCCGGCGATTCCACCGCCTATAACAAGAGCTCTTCTTGTGACAGGGACGCTGATCGGATCCAAGGATTCGTTTTGGCGAACCTTTTCCACAGCGCTCTTTGTTATTTTTGTTGCCTTTTTTGTTGCCTCATCCATGTCCTTGTGGACCCAGCTGCATTGTTCGCGAATATTGGCGATCTCACATTGAAAGCCGTTGATACCGGCCGCTTTGGACGCATTACGAAAAGTTGTCTCATGCAGGGTGGGAGAGCAGCAGGCTACGACGACATTATCCAATTTCTTTTCCTTAATGGCATCGATAATGAGGTTTTGGCCAGGATCTGAGCACATGTAAACATAATCTTCGGAATGATCGACTCCGGGGTGCTTCGAAAGTTTATCAGCAACCTTTTTTACATCCACAGTCCCCGCGATATTTATTCCGCAATGGCACACAAAGACCCCTGTCTTTTTTTTCATTTTTTTCCTCGAAGGTTATTTAATCTCATCAAAAACTATAAATCCTTATTTTTTGGATATTGCGGCTTTTTTCCCTGTCGTGGTTTTTTTTACAGTTTCCTTTCCATAATCATAACCTTTGTCAAACGCTTTGATGTTGAGGTCGAGAAATCTTTCCGGGACCATTCCCGGGAGGGCTTTTTTCATTGCCTCTGACGAAACAATCTTGGACACGGCCGTAAAAAATCCCAGCATCACAAGATTGGCAGTGATACGGTTTCCAAGTTCTTCTGCAAACCGTGTGGAGGGAATGGCATACATTTGAATCTTGTCCCGACTGGGTTTGGGTTTCACCAGATCTGCATCTATGATTAAGATTCCATCATCCCGCAGTTCAGGTTCGTATTTCTCGTAAGCCTCCTGGGACATGGAGACAAGAATTTCGGGTGTTGTTATATAGGGATACAGCACTCGGTCCGAAGATACCACGACCTGAGAGCTGCAGGCGCTCCCCCTGGCTTCAGGTCCAAAACTCTGTGTCATGGTTGCGTGTTTGTTATCAAATAGCGAGAGGGCCTTTCCTGTGATGAGACCACAACGGATGATCCCTTGACCGCCGAATCCAGAAAATCTTATTTCTGTCATCGTTTAATCTCCATATTTTACATATTTGTCGCCAAGAATTTTGATCATATGCTTGTTCATTGCGTCCAGGAATGTCGCTTTCTCTTTATCTATGAATTTTCCAACGATCAACTTTCCCTGGTAGCTAATATCCAAGCTTCGAGTGTCTGCACCGTGCTGTATTTCTGAATTGTCATAATAATATTTCAGCAGATTCAATCCGTCGCCTAACCTGTTTCTGCGGGCATAAAGAGTGACACAAGGCGTGATAACTTCGATAAACGAAAAGCCAGGTTTGGCCATCGCTTCCTGGATGGATTTGGTCACTCTTCGCAGATGAAGCGCTGTCCAGCGGGCCACATAGGTTGCTCCTGCCGCATCGGCCAGATAGGGAAGGCTGAACGGAAATTCAAAATTTCCATATGGAGCGGTGGATGCGTTGGCATCGATTGGAGTTGTTGCAGCGACTTGACCTCCGGTCATGGCATAGTTGAAGTTGTTCACGCAAATGACCGTTAGGTCCATATTGCGTCTTGCGGCATGGATAAAGTGGTTTCCTCCGATCCCGACGATATCCCCATCCCCGCTGAAAACGACGACGTTAAGCTTAGGATTTGACAGCTTCAATCCCGTGGCAAACGGAATAGCACGACCATGGGTGGTGTGGAAAGAATCCAACTTGACATATCCTGCCACACGGCCGGTGCAGCCGATTCCTGATACAACAGCCACATCGTCCAGATTTTGTTTGCTTTTTTTCAAAGCCTCAGCAAACGATGTGACAACTGTTCCGATGCCACAGCCCGGACACCAGATATGAGGAATCCTGTCCATTCTCAATAAATCTTCCATCGGATTTTTTGCTTCGAGGCGGTCTCCTTTTTTCATTTTGCTGCCTCCTTGATGACCTTGAGTATATTGTCCGGATCATGCACCCCACCGCCCAGGTGAGGGACATGAATTGTGCGGGCTTTTTCCCCGGCGCACCGCTCCACTTCCAGGACAACCTGTCCATAGTTGATTTCCGGAAAAACAAAAGCTTTGATCTTTTTTGCCAGTTGTTTTATTCGTTTTTCTGGAAAAGGCCAGACTGTTTTCAACCGCAGCGTCCCCACTTTTATGCCAGCTTTACGTGCCTTCTGAACAGCCCGGATAGCCACTCTGGATGTGATTCCATAAGATAAAACCACGATCTCAGCTGTATCTGTTTCGTCTTCTTCTATCATGATGATCTTATCGGTGTTGTCCTTGATTTTATCTGATAAACGCGGGACAGTCTTTTCCTGGCATTCTGCGTTGATGACAGGATAGCCACGCTCATCATGCGTCAATCCAGTGGTGTGGAAGTAATAGCCGTCTCCGGCTTTGACTATGAAGGGGATGCCATCTTTATCCAGCTTGTAGGGCAAATATTTATCTTTTGGTCCCTCATACCATTTCCTCTCCACAATTTCTATCTCTTCGGCGGGGGGAATGACGACTTTTTCGTGCATGTGCCCTACACATTCGTCTGCCATTACGAACACGGGGACGCGGTAGGTTTCGGAAAGATTAAAAGCTGCGATGGTTAAATCAAAACATTCCTGCGGAGAATCTGGGGAAAGGGCGATGATTTCATAGTCGCCATGAGATCCCCAGCGCGCCTGCATCATGTCCTGTTGTCCGGTCAAAGTGGGCAGTCCAGTGGAAGGGCCTCCTCGCTGCACGTTGGCAATGACCAGCGGGGTTTCCATCATGCAGGCCAACCCAATATTCTCCATCATCAGAGAAAAGCCAGGCCCGGATGTCACTGTCATGGGTTTTTTGCCCCCCCAAGAGGCGCCGATCAAAGCAGCGATAGAACCGAGTTCGTCTTCCATCTGGATAAATACACCTCCAACAAAGGGAATTCTTTCTGAAAATCGTTCTGCTGTTTCTGTGGAAGGTGTGATCGGATAACCCGCAAAGAATCGGCATCCTGCCGCCAGGCCTCCTTCTGCAATTGCGTAGTCTCCATCGATATAATGGGAACCTGTTAATACTCCCTTAGGGTCTGCTTTCACCTTTTTCACCTTCTTCCTCCTCTTCTTCTTTGATGGTGACAAATATGGCAAATTCAGGGCATATGGTCTCGCAGAGCTGGCAGTACACACACGCATCCTCATCCTTCACAAAAGGGGGATGATAACCTTTGACATTAAATTCTTCTGACAGCTCGAGGACGTCTTTGGGGCAGTATTCCACACAGAATCCGCATCCCTTGCACCTGTCTTTGTTAATATGAATCTTGCCCTTTATTGGTTTTAAGTCACCAAAATAAACCATTTGTCCCTCAGATTAATCCTTTTTCCTTCAAAATAGGTCCAGGATTTATGAAATTAAGGTCGAATCTTAAAGCTTCTTGGGAACAACCAAGAGCAATGGCCAATGGTTGCGTGAAGTATAACACCGGGATATGTTTGAATTCCGGGAATTTTTCTGCAGTTTGTTTCTGTCTTTGGTCCAGGTTGAAGGCGCAGAGCGGACAGCTGACAACCACTATTTCTGCTCCCTGGTCCTTTGCAGAAGTGAGAATCTGATTAGTTCTATCAGCGATGATATCCGGCCTATCGACAGTCTGATAGGCTCCACAACATTCTGTTTTGTAAGGGAAATCCACAGAATCTGCTCCTAAGACTTCCATCAGATCTTCCAGAATTGTGGGGTTTTCCATGTCGTCGAAACCGATTTCTTTTGGACGAACCAAAAGACACCCGTAGTAGCTGGCCACCTTGAGCTTTTTTAGCGGTTTAACAACCTTTTCTGCAAGATTTTCGAATTTTATCTCTTTCTTCAAGAACTCCAGCAGATGGAAAACCTGGACATCTCCCGAGTATTCGATCTCTTCTCTATCCATGAAGTTATTCAGGATGTTCAGACTATCTGGATCTGTTTTTATTCGTTCATTCGCTCTCTTCAGAGTGTTGTAGCACATGGCACAGACAGTCATGACTTTGTCATAACTGGCCTCTTTGACACGAATGAGATTCCGGATAGACGCGACGTGATGAATCAAATCATCCGTCGTGAGGGAAAAAACAGTCCCACAGCAATTCCATCGGCTGAGTTCTTCGACATCGACTCCAATGGCATTCAAGGAGCATAAGGTTGATTCCTCAAAGTTTTTTGCATGATTTTTTAGCGTGCAGCCAGGATAATAGCTTATTTTCATTATGATTCCTTAAGTTTTTAGAGTTCATAGGCTTCTCTGTCATCCAGATGCTTATGAAGTGAATTTCCTCATGCTGCAGATTAAAGCGATAGGAGGAACATCTTCTTTTTCCTCATCAGATAATTTTTTAACATCGAGGTGGTCTTCTCTGCTGCGGAGCAATATTTGCCGTATGGCTTCTATGACCTCTGCAATGTTGATTCCCTTTGGGCAACGCGCGTTGCAGGTCAGACAAGAGGCACAGATCCAGATAGCCTTGGAAGCAAGAAGCTCTTCTTTAAGGCCCAGTTGCGCAAACCGGATAATTTGATTCGGAAGAATGTCCATCTCAGCGACAGCTGGACACCCCGCTGAGCATTTGCCGCATTGATAGCACGCCAGAAGATTTTGTCCGCTCAGCTCCTGTACTTTATTGACGAAAGAATCCCTAATTTTTTTACGAGAAAGGTTAACTCGCATATTGGATGACTCTTGCATAAAATAATTCTTATTACCTGTAATTATTTTCAGGAATAATAGAGAGAAAAATGAAACATTACAGTAAAGCACAATTGTCTATACCTGTCAAGAATAATCCCCTGAATTATTTACGGGCCTATCTCACGACATCGGCTGCTTCTTTGCCGCTGCGGCAAATTTGCCTCATTGTTAGCGGGCTTTTTGTC
>CAZOJY010000010.1:36872-49325 GCA_964580235.1 uncultured Eubacteriales bacterium
GGCTGCTTCTTTGCCGCTGCGGCAAATTTGCCTCATTGTTAGCGGGCTTTTTGTCCCCAATATAAGAAGATAAAGCAGAAAGAGTTGATCAATAGAATATACTTTGCCAAAACAGGCAATCCGAAAATGGGGATGAGCATGGAAGAGACGGCGAGCGCTCCTAAAAAAGAGCCCAGTAAATCCATTCCATAAGCAACTCCATAATTTTTTTTCTCCTGGAGGTACATATGATTAGAGACGATGAATAAATCCCCTCCCAGGTAGCCCAAGAAAACAAGGTACAAAAAAAAGAAAATTTCAGGGGGATGAGCATTCAACCATATGGTTAGCAGGAATAATATTAGGATAAATCCAAACTGAATGATGAGTAGTTCGAGATATCCCTTTTTTTTTCTCATTTTTCCCCAGAGAGCTCCCAGGAAAAGGCCAACCATGAAAGAGGCAAAAAGAAGCGCAATTTTATGATAAAGGTATCCGTAGAAGGTTTGGAACGCAATGAGCATAATGATTTCGACTGTTATGGTCGTCAACCCCATCACGGTTAGAGGGAGAAGTAAAAAAGACCTTTTCTTTCGCCTTAATCCAAGGAGAACCATGAATAAAACAAAAAGAATCAACGGGAAGTCGAGCAGCCAGAATCGTCCGATATGAGCAAAAAAGCGGAATAGGGACGCCTCAAAGTTCTGAAACTGTGTGCTCCATAACACAGAATTGTAGAAATAACTGATCGGCACCAGGTCATGGTTGATGGACTTTTGACCTTGATTGACTTTCTCCTTTAACATATTGATTCTAAAAGAGCTTAACCGGGAGAACAGAGAATGTGCACTGACGTAAGTGTTATTCAGGTTGAATCGGTCTATTTTTTTGGCAAGAACTTGGTGATCCAGAGAAATGGGAGCTGAACTTGCCAGAAAGACGTTGGAATCCCCAGGCACGATATCAACCACAGGAAAAATTTCTTTTAATGTGAAGTAGAGAGAAGCAAGAAAATTTTGAAGTTCGTCGCTGATATAATTCTCGGCTGATGAAACTCTGAAGGAGAAAATTCCGTCTGGTGTCAGTTTTTTTCTGACCTGGGAAAAAAATTCTTTTGTGTAAAATCTATTGATTTGTGCGGTGGAAGGATCAGGAAGATTGAGGATGATGGCATCATACAATTCGGCCGTATTTTTCAAGAACGTGCGTCCGTCCTGAAAATGGATTTGAACTCTTTTATCCTTGAGCGTTTCAATCTCTTGCTGGGGGAGGTATTTTAAGGATAAACGGATAATTTCCGGATCAAGCTCGACATAATCCACCCGAGCACTCGGGTATTTTAGGACTTGACTCAGGCTTCCACCCGCTCCGCCGCCGATGAGAAGCACGTTTTTTGAAAAAGGCCTTTGCAGTAAGGCGAAGTGCACGGATTCTTCGGATGAGGCAAGATTCGGAAAAGAATATATCAAAAGAGTGTTGTTATACAGGGACAGGATTTCTTTTGTTTGAACGAACTGCAGTTTTCCATAGGGAGTATCCGTGCTCTCTATCATTTCAAAAGGTTTCCAGTAAATTTTTTGACTTGGAAAATCGAACACCCAAAAAGCGGCCATAAAGAAGAGAGTAAAAATAAAACAGAAGGTCTGTTTTCTGTTGGGGATGGAAAGGTATATCCACAGCGAGACGAGTGCCCCGATAACAGCGGCTGCTTGCCAGTTGGAAAAAGCAGGGATGAAAATGAAATAAACAGCTCCCCCTGCTACAGCCGATCCCAGTGACTCCATGAGGTAGACGTGTGTGACATTTCCTTTGAGGAAGACCGCATTGAACACAAAGGTTGCTCCGAGAGGAGAGCTGATTAACAGTGAAAGAACCAGGGAAAAGCCAAGCATGGGCGTAATACCAGTAATCTCGCCTGGGAGAGTATGCAGAATAAAGCGGGAAAATCGCAAAATAACCAGACAAACGGGGAAAATACATATGACGAAATAATATATGTATGAAAAATGAGAAATATTCCATCTGATTTTTGAGGCGGTTATGCTGCCAATCCCTCCCCACAAAAGCCATGATGCGAGAATAAAACCAAACGTGATTTCATTCCCGTAAAAATGGACAGAAAATTCCCTCAACAAGAAAATTTGGAAAGAAAGAGCGAGAAAACCCAGCAGAAAAGGAGGCAGGTGTTTTTTCATATGTGAATTCTAGGCCCAAACTCCTGGGATTGGATTTCCACAGAATTTACACTTCCCTCCCTGGATTTCGACTTTCTGAATGTGGTACTGAACTCTTTTGATGATTGTATTTTGACACTTTGAGCAATAGGTGTTCTCGAATTTATGGCCAGGCACATTTCCGATATAGACATAATGGAGGCCTTCTTCTTTTGCAGCCTCGTGGGCTTCGACCAAAGTCGAGATTGGCGTGGGCGGAAGATTTTTCAACAGATACATGGGATGAAACCGGGAAAAGTGAACAGGGACATCCGGACCGACTTCCCGGATCAACCATTGGGACAATTTCCGGATATCTTCGACATTATCGTTGAGTGTGGGGATAACGAGGTATACGATTTCCAGCCAGGCATTGCTTTTGGCGACTATTTTGATGGCTTCGAGTACAGGTTGGAGCTCACCTCGGACATATTGGGTGTAAAATTCTTGAGAAAAGGCCTTTAAATCGATCTTGATGGCATCCACGACCTTTGTCAATTCCAACAATGGTTCTGGGCTGATATGACCTCCAGTGATTACGGCATTTTTGATGTTTTTTTTGCCCGCCTTTGTTGATGTATCAAACATGTATTCATAAAAAATTACAGGTTCGGAGTAAGTGTAGGCGATGACTGGGCAATTATTTTTCTCGGCCGTGTTGATGACAGCCTCCGGGGGAAAATCAACGTGACGGATCTGTTCGGGTCTCACTTGTGATATCTCCCAATTCTGGCAGAATTTGCAGTTCACATTGCAGCCCGCTGTGGCAATAGAAAGAGCACTGCTCGATGGAAGAAAATGAAAAAGCGGCTTTTTTTCAATGGGGTCGATATGAATGGAACAAGCCTTTCCGTAGACAAGAGTATAATATGTACCTCCGATGTTCTCTCTGACTCCGCAGTATCCGCGTTCTTTATCCCCCAGTTTGCATGACCGGGGGCAGAGTGCGCATTCGATCTCTCTGTCCGGGTGTTTCTTGTAAAATCGGGCTTCGACCCGCGATAAGTTGGATTCTTGGGAAAAAGCATACACTTCGCTGAGAAGACATGTCATTCCGGAGCATGTCAATGCACTTGCAGCTCCAACGGACTTCAGAAAATTCCTTCTGTTCATTCTCTGTTTATACCTCTAGTATCTTGACGTTAATTTTATTGAGATCCGCTTTTCCGAGCCCCATTTTTTCGGCAGTTTTTAGATACAATGGTTCTCTCTTTTCTTCTCGTAAGGAAGGAAGTCCGTTTTTCGCCCTCAATTTTTCGATAACCTGCCATCCCACAGAGTCAGCAGCGACAGGATCAAAGCTGAAAATCAGCATCCCCTGTTTATCTGCCCAGCGGGGGTGGAAAGAAGGACCTCTGTGGTATTGAATGATTAGCCCATCTAAGATGGTCAGCCTGTGCTTTTGTTTTATGGGAGATGTATCAAAGACTTCAGCCACAAAAGGATTACAGTTGGTGTCATGATATTTATTGGGATTGTGAATCGAACCAAAATAGTTTTTCATCCCCGCGGTCACACCCGCCAATCCATGATCTTTGAGGATGGCAAGACTTATAGATGAGGAAATGAGGTTTGATTGAATCGAAGAAAATAAACTCCCAATGTTGAGATGAGAGACCAAGTTTTGAGTGTAACCAACTCCCTGGGTATCCGTTCCAAAAATCTTGATGCCTCCTCGATTCAAATTCAGCTTAAAGCCGGCTTCTTTCAGCTCCCGGTTGGTGCGGTCCCAGATAATAACATTCCCGTCCCGATCGTAACTTTCTGATAAAAAATCGGCAAGGCAGCGGGCTGAACTTGGGCGGGTGGATATCCCCTTTCCTCCGATCGTGTTGATCTTAATGCCAATTTTGCCCTTCATCGGGAGAAAGCTGTGGAAGCTGTCTTTCAGTTTACCCTGTCCAGTTAATGCAGAAAGTCCCTGGATGTACATACGGGCAAGAGTTTTGTCGTTAATCTCATTGCCAGGAGAAAAAATATTTTTCCCTCTTACAATGACCACAGTTGACATTTTTATCTTCTCAATATGGTTTCATCTCTCAAATTCCAAGTTACTCTTTCCAATAGACTCTGTCAATGTGGAATAAATCGTATTGCTCCCATTTTCTTTTTCCCTGAAATCTGGCAAAATGGAAATACTAATTGATTTAAATGTTTTCAGAAGGAGTTTCAAATATGAGATTTGCAGAGCATGGACAAATATTTAGGATTGTATGTTTCAGCCTAGTCTTCATATTCGCATCGCGTGTTTTTGGGAGCCGTTCAGCTCAAGAGATCCAGGCCTCACTAAAATCTCTCCTCCCTGTTGTGAAAGGTATTGAACCCGTTGAATCCTTCGAAACGTATTTTCCTGAAACGCTATTTGAGTACATAGACGGAGCGGCCGAAATCTACCTTTCCTATGATTTCAAAGAAGCGATCGTAGCCGAGTATAAAAAAAAGGATTCTGCTGATTCTGTTACTGTGGAAATCTATGATATGGGCAACAATAAAAACTCTTTTGGCATCTACAGCGCTGAACGCTATCCCGATAATAAATTTGTTACCTTGGGAACACAAGGCTATATCGAGGAAGGAGCCTTGAATTTTCTGGTTGGCCGGCACTACGTAAAGCTTCTCTGTTTTGATTGTGGAGAGAAGAGCAAGGAATGGCTTCATACCTTTTCTGAAGCGATTGTGAACCGTGTGAAAGACAATAGCGGTTTTCCAGTCTATCTAAAAACCTTCCCAAAAGAAGGGCTGATTCCAAACACAGAAAAATTTATATTGAGGAATGTCATGGGCTATAAATTTCTCCATGACGGTTATGTTGCGAGCTACAGGTTAAAGGATCTTTCTTTTGATTGTTTCTTGATTGAAGGGAAAAACTTAGAAGATGCAGCCCATATGCTGAAAAAATATTTAGAGGCAAAAGGGACAACGTCTATCCTGGAGATTTCTTTAGGATACCGGATAAAAGACAGGTATTACCACAACATTTATCTCGCGCAGGTCAATAACACCATATGTGGCGTGATGAAGATTTTAGATGGCTCTGAAGCGGTGGGGGAGAGCTATCTCGAAAAACTTGTTGAATCAGTCAAAATTGCTGATGAATAAAATCGGATTATTTATGTGGAAGAGTAGAGAGATAACCCTGCATCTGACCGACGGATTCTTCGATTTTGCCGGCGTTTTTTTGTCGGGCAAGCATTTCGATCCGGTGGCCCAGCATACTGATCTTTTCGAATCCATAACACTTTCCCGATCCCTTCATCTTGTGTCCTAAGTCTTCGATCGTGCTGAAATTTTTCTTTTGCAGGGCATGTCTGATCCTGTGGATATCTTCTCTCCTGTTTTCAAGATATTCAGGGATTAAGGGAAGGATGGATTTATCGAGATGAATTTTATCCTGCTTGATATGTGCTTTGTTCACATGTTTATGAATCATATCTGTTAAGTCTTCATGGATTGTGGCTTTTTCGATGAAGTCGTCAAATCCTGCATCAAGACATGTCGTTCCTTCTTCTTGAAAGGTGGATCCAGTGAGGGCGATGATCGGTGTTGAGGGAAGGATGTTTTCGATTTCGATCTTACGCATCTGGTTTAGGGCTTCAAATCCATCAAGTTCGGGCATATGGATATCCAAGAAGACAATCGTATAGGTTTTCTGTCTGAAAAAGTCCACAGCCTCTCGTCCATTCCGGGCTATGTCGATTTGAAAACCGGCTTGGGAGGCATAAAATTTGATCAAGACTTGATTGGGAACAGAATCATCCGCCGCGAGAATATACACATCGGATTCTTTGTCAGCCTTTTCTCTGGGAAAAATGGGCTTGGCTTCACAGCGGATTTCTCTCCATTTTTGGTCAATGGATAACCTTTTTTCAGAGGGAAGATAATTTTTGAATTTTTCAAACTCTCTGTTGAGCTGGATAAAAAGAAGTCTGGCTGATTCGATATCCTCTTCACTTCCCGCGCATTCAATATTTGCAGAGGTAGAATGGAGGAAGTTTAAACTTAAATTTCCGGAGGAACCCTTCAGACTGTGCCCTATTTCTTTAATCGCTTTAAAATCGTTTTTTTCAATCGCCTGACTGAGCGAAGCGTATTTTTTGATGAAATCTTCGATGAAAATATCGATTAATTCCTGAAGGAATTCCTTATCCCCACCAATTCTTTCCATTACTGCTGGAACATCAATTGGCAGAGTGTCTCTTGGACTTTTTTCCTTAGACATGTTATTTCATGCTCGGCATTTTTTGTTCAATAGTCTGTCTTTTATCAGGAGGGAGGAAATCTTTGAGCTTTTTGAATTCTTCTTTCAGGCGAATGAATAATAGCCTAGCTTTTTCGATATTACTTTCTCTCCCCGCCAGTTCAATACCGTAGGCTGTTTCATGCAGACCGTTTAGACTCAGGTTTCCGCTGGAACCTTTGAGACTGTGCCCGATTTCTTTAACATTGTTGTGATCAGCTTGTGTTATGGCCAGTTCGAGCTGGCTGTATTTTTCGATGAAGTCTTCGATGTAGATGTCAAGGAGCTCTTGGAGAAAGGATTCGTCCCCGCCGATTCGCTCCAACACAGAGTCCATATCGATCGGCCCTGCATTTTTTGGATGATTCATTTCTGTCATTTTTATTCACACTTATCCTATATTTTCATTTATAACCACACAATTGCGGCCTTTGTTTTTTGCCTCAAGAAGAGCCTCATCTCCGGCCATGATGAGTGCTTCTGATTCGACATCTGGAGGAAGCTTTTCTGTAGAAGTTCCTCCAAAGCTGAGAGTGATATTCAATGTGAGGGAATCGTAAGTTATTTTATGCTCCAGAACGCTTTGCCGGAGCCGTTCCGCAATAGTTGCCGTTTTTATCAAATTGCAGTTAGGAAGGATGATCAGGAGTTCATCTCCTCCGTATCGACAGATTTCATCATAATTGCGAACACCATTTTTCAGGAGGACGGCAATCTTCTGGAGGACCAAGTCTCCGACATGATGACCGTGCGTATCATTGATGGCTTTGAACTTATCGATGTCGATCATGATAATCGCCACTGGAAGATTTTCCCTCTGGGCACGATTGATTTCTTTATCAAGAATGCGAAACATACGTTTGCGATTCCAGAGCCCTGTCAGGCTGTCGCGGGAAGCTTGTTCTTGTAGCTGCCTTTGCAAATCAATAATCCTTTTTCCTGTTTTCAGCCGGGCTTTCAATTCGAGCTGATTGAAAGGCTTTGTGATATAGTCATCTGCTCCGACTGAGAAACCCTTAATCAGGTCCTTTTGCTCATCTTTGGCTGTCAGAAGAATTATATAGGTATATTCCTGATCTTTTCCCTGGTGATCGTTTTCCCGGATTTTTTGGCACAACTGGATTCCATCGATCTCCGGCATCATCCAATCTAAGACAGCAAGCTTTATTTCCTCATCTTGCAAGGCCAGCCAGGCTTCTTTTCCGTCTTTTGCCAGGACGACTTTGTAGCCCCAATCCTTGATATTTTTTTGTAAGATTTTTGCAGAAACAGCATTATCCTCCGCAATCAAAACCTTTATGGTCTTTTCTTTTTTTTGCTGGGACTGTTTATTCATGTTTACAGCTTTACTTTTGTGCTTTACCGAATTTTTGGACAACCTCCTCGATTTTCATAAGAAGTTCGTTTGCTTTGAGAGGTTTTGGGACATAATCATCCATGCCGGCCTCGAGACACATCTCCCGGTCCCCCTTCATGGCATGGGCTGTCATAGCGATGATTGGCGTATGCCTGTCAGAATTTTTTTCTTTCTCTTTGATTGCTGCCGTGGCTTCGAATCCATTCATATTAGGCATTTGAACATCCATCAAAATCACATCAAATATGCCTTTGTCCATTGCTTCTACTGCCTCCTTGCCGTCTCTCACACCTGTAACCACGTGCCCTTGTTTCTCGAGCATGAAATAGGCTACTTTTTGATTCACGATATTATCTTCGGCTATGAGCACTCGATAGGAATTAAGAGGCGCTGCAGGAGCTTTTTTTTCTTCAGATGGTTCCTGAGTTATTTTTTGCACGTCTGTTTCCACTAAGGGAGAGGACGATAGACTAGTGGCCTCCAGGACAGAACTTTGTGCTTTTTCTTCCTTTGGCAAATCTCCAGTAGAACTTTCGAGAGTATTTTTGATGACCTGCTGGAGAGCGGAGCTCTTTATAGGCTTGGTAAGGAATGCAGAAGATCCAAGCTTCTTCCAGGGAGCTGCATCCCCTTTATGGCTGGGTGAAGCCAGCAGCATGATGGTGGATTTGGCCATATCGGGATTGTGCCTCATATGGTCCTGCAGGATAAAACTCTCCATGCCTTGCAGATAAGCATCTAAGAGATAAAGCGAAAAAGAGGGCCCATCTCTATCAGCCCTGTCGATGAAGGTTAGGGCTTCTTCGGCACATGCGGCTTCCACGGCGTTCATATTCCAACTTTTTAACATATTCACAACAATTCGCCTGGTGGTGTCGTTGTCGTCGACGACAAGCACTGAGATGTTATCGAAATGGACGGACTCAGAGATCTTTTGTGGTTCTGTCTCTTGCGGGTCCAGGCCAAGCTTGACGGTGAAGTGAAATTGGCTTCCTTGGTTGATCTCGCTTTCCACCCAGATTCGGCCTCCCATCAATTCGGAAAACTGGCGGGATATAGATAGGCCCAATCCCGTCCCGCCAAATTTGCGCGTCATTGAACCATCCGCTTGGGCAAACGCTTCAAATATGACTTGTTGTTTATCCTTTGCGATCCCGATGCCTGTGTCTCGTACGGTGAATTGAAGAGAAATGCCGTCTCGTGTTTTCAACTCTTCCTTGACGGAGACGACCACTTCGCCTTCTTTAGTAAATTTTATCGCATTGGATATAAGGTTCACGAGAATCTGTCTTAGCCGGGCCGGATCGCCGATAACGTTCAAAGCCATCCGAGGCGGAACGTCACAAATTAAGTCAAGTTTTTTCTTATAGGCATCAAGAGCAAGCGGAGTCACGGTCTCATAAATAAAGTCATGTACATTGAATTTGATCGTTTCCAGTTCCACCTTATTTGCTTCCACCTTTGTAAAATCCAACAGATCATTGATTAGGGTCATCATGGATTCAGCAGATTTTTTTATCCCTGTTATGTATTCTTCCTGTTCAGGAGTCAAATTTGTTTCGAGAACAAGATCTGTCATGCCAAGGATTCCGTTCATCGGCGTGCGGATTTCATGGCTTATGTTGGCAAGAAATTCACCTTTTGCCTGGTCGGCGCCTTGAGCTTTTTTTTGGGCCGAGACAAGCTGGGTTACATCTATCAGGTTTACTATGATGCCTTCATACCGGCTTTTAAAATAGATGGGCTGGAGACGTACGATTGTCTCTAATCCAAAGATAGGCTGCTGTATGATTACGGGTTTCGATTTAGGGGAAGTTCGAAAATTTTCTATATGATTTTTTAATGTTTCTGCAGAAATTCCTGTGTGGAAATCCCAAATGTTATGGCCGACAACATCAATTTTTTCTCTTTTGGCAAGACGGAGAAAATAGTCATTCACTTCCACGACGTTGTTGTTCCTATCGGCAAACACGACACCTTCTTCCATCCCGGATATCATGGCGGAAAGCTTGGCTGCTTCTTTCTGGAGGGCTTCCTCGGTTGCTTTACGCTCGGTTATATCCTGGAGTTGGACCAGATATCCTCCGGGATTGTTTTTTTCATCTTTGCCGATGGGTGTTATCAAAACATCAAGATAAATTGAACCACTTTTTGAGGTTTCATACAGGTTAAATTCCTTGATTCTCTCGAAATCATAAAGGGTTTCGTATCTGGCAATTTCCCCCCTGATCAATTTATTTCTTGTTTCTTCAGGGAGGTTGGGATTTTGAAATAGATTTAGTCTGTTAGATCCCTCGATACTTTGGATTCCGAATATTTCCAGGCTGGCCTTGTTTGCACCGATCAGATTCCCATTCGAATCATACAGTTCAATGCCTATCGGAGATTCATTAAAAATATTCCTGAAATGTTCTTCACTCTTTCTAAGGGCGGCCTCTGTCTTTTTGCGTTCTGTTATGTTGCGGAGAACTCCCTCAACGCCGATGGCCTGACGGTTTCCGTCGAACAACATTCTTGCATTGACAGAAGTATGTATTTTCCTTCCATTTTTGGCCAACAGATTTAATTCGTAGTCGTTTGCGAATCCTTCTTTTTGTAGTCTCTCCATCAATGCATCACGATCATTCGGATTTTCATAAAAATCCGTCACGGGATGGCCGATAACTTCTTCTGGAGAGAATCCAGCCTGGTTCAAGATCGAAGGGCTTATTTCTCTAATCAAGCCTTCCTCATCGGTGCGGTAGTAAACGTCATGGAAGGATTCAAAAATCTTCCGGTATTTTTCTTCTGATTCACGAAGGCTTTTCTCCGCTAATTTTCGATCTGTGATGTCCTCTCCAGAGCTCACTGTGCCCGTGATATGGCCGTCTTTATCTCGAAGGACAGAGTTATGCCAAGCGACGATCCTTTCTTCCCTATGTTTGGTCAAAACGGGATTTTCATGATATTCGTATGATTCAATTTCGCCATTCATCACCTTGGCAAAAATTTGCTTTATATCACTTCTCATTCTCTCGGGAATAAAGTTGTCGATCCAGTTTTTGTCCAGAATTTCATTCTGTTCATAACCGAGGATATCACAGCCTTTTTGATTTATCAGGGTAACTTCCCCTCTATTATTGAGGTTTAGAAACATGACACCTGCGATGTCGAGATATTTTTGCGCTCGGTCTCTCTCTTCGCGAATGACATGTTCAATCTGCTTTCGATCCGTGATATCCCGGTAAATGCCGTAGACGGCTTCCAATTTTCCATCGACAATGATTGGAGATGTAAGAATGGACACATTGATCAGCTGGCCGTCTTTCCGGCGCCGCACTGTTTCCAGTCTCAACTTTTCTCCGCGAATTGTCCTCTGTGTGATGAAAAGCGCTTGATCTTGGACATCACTGGGTGCTACCAACTGGTCGATGTGTTGCCCGACAATTTCTTCCTTTGTGTATCCAAACAGTCTCATGAATTCACTGTTTACTCTTATGACAAGTCCTTGTCTATCTGCGAGAACAATGGCCTCTTGAGCACTTTCGAACAGCTGGTCGACATACGCTCTTTCAATTTGCAGCTTTTTTTCCAGCTTCAAAGAAACGTTTTGACCAGAGGGAATGCTCATTTCTTTTCTGAGACTTTCAAGGATGTCTTTTTCGTCTTTCATTTTATTTTATATTACAGAGACTTGGACAGGATAATTCTGTCCCGACCTTTCTTTTTTGCCGATAGAAGACTATTGTCGCTTGCTTGAATAAGCTCCATTTTTGAAACCTGGGGAAACTTTTCATTTGAAACACATCCGATGCTGATGTTGATTTTTAGAGAGCCGACCTCGGTCGGAATTTTTGCCTTGGCGACTGAATCATATAATCTCTTGGCTATATTTCGGGCTTCCTTGTTTCCGCATCTGGGAAGAACGACAAGAATTTCGTCTCCTCCATAGCGACCGATTCTATCATAGGGCCGGATGGCATTTTTAAGACGGTTAGCCACTTCGACCAGGACTTCATCCCCGATCAGATGTCCATAGCGGTCGTTTATCCGCTTAAAATGATCGATATCGATCATCACAACCCCGGTTGGTGTGTTTTCTCGGCCGCCTCTTTTTAGCTCTGTGTCTAAAAATTCAAAAATTTTGTTTCTATTCCACAATTTAGTCAGATTATCCAAGCTTGCCAGCCGGATGCGCTTGTTTTCATTCTTGATGATTCGTTCTCCGTTCTGGACTCGGTATTTAAGCTCCACAAAACTGTATGGTTTCGTCATGTAGTCATCTGCACCTGTTGATAGGCCCTGAATGATGTCGTCCTGTCCACCCCTTCCTGTGAGCAGAATGATGTAGATGTACTTTGAGTTCTCTTTCTGGTACTCGTTACGAATCCTGTGCGAAAGTTCAATCCCATCTATGCCAGGCATATTCCAGTCGAGAATAGCCAACCGGATGTCATTGGCTCTGGCCAATTCCCATGCCTGATTGCCATCTCTTGCAGTCACAACGTCATACCCCCATTCCTTAAGGTTATTCTCAAGAGCCTTGCATGAGATATAATCATCTTCTGCTATCAAAATCTTCATTTTATAATATGTATTGCCTTTCCTCTTCAAATCGATGCTAATCCATTCCTCTCCCATGATTTTATACAGGCGAAAATGAGGGTCAATCGCCTTTCTAGGTGAAT
>CAZOJY010000011.1:0-48947 GCA_964580235.1 uncultured Eubacteriales bacterium
TCAAAATAAATATTCGATTAGTTTAAGGTATAATTTAAATGAAACATTAAGATTTGGTTTGCTATACTCTAATACAAAAAGAAACTATTTATTAGAAAAAGCTCCAAGTGGCTTTATTAGAACTAGAAAAATAAGTTCTACTTCTTTAATAGCAAAATATGATTATAATGACTCTCTTGGTTTCAATACCAAAGTCCAGATTAAGGATCAATTCGACACAGATAGTTATTATGAATACAAGGCCAATACCTACTCTGTTGGAATGAATTATAGATTTTAAAAAAAGCTGTATAGTTTGAGCTATCCATTTAAATGAACTTCAGAAAGCGCACTTTTTCTGAATGTCAAATGTTGAGACGCGACCCCATTTTTATCCCGAATAAAAAACGGCAAATGCCGAATCTTTTTATGAGGTACTCATAGATCAGCATGATCATGATAAAGGAAGAGGTGCTGAGAGCAAGATATTTCAACATCACGGCAGCTCTCCAATCCAACAGGAAAAAGCCGATCACGACGATCACACTTTGGTGAAGGATATAGAAAGGCAGTACGGCCACATTTGCATATTTCAACAATCGATTCCGGGAGCTGAGGTGCCTGCTCCCGATCCCCAAAATGGCAAGCACCCACACCCACGAATTAAAGGTCCTGAGAAGAGACGCCCAAAAATAATCGAGACTCCCAAAGGACGGATAGGCCCCAGAACGTCTTATGTAAAGTCCGATAAGAGTCGTTACGGCAGCCAGGGCCAGAAAAATCACTCTCTGTTTTTCCAGCGATCGTTTATATCTTGCATCTGATGCCAGCAGATACCCATACAGGAAAAAAACCAGATAGACAAAAACATTCCACCCTCCAAAATTGCGCTGTCCAAGTCCATCGGGATGGAAAAGAAATTCCATGAGCGCTAAGGGAAAAACCCATATCAGGATAGCACCGGATTTTTCGAAAAGGGAAGCCAATCCTTTGATCAATCGGCCTGCTCTCTTGCCTCTCAGAGACAGCAGCAGAGGCAGGGTCAAAGCGGAATAAAGAAAAAGCACAAGCAAAAACCAGAGATGGAGTCCCATCCAGGCAAAATTTCCGCCAAATCCATACCAGCCGTCAAAATAATGGGGGTAGAACCGAAAGATTGAACCGGAAAATTGGCCGTTGGTAAGCCGCTCGATGTAAACTTGAGGAGGGATGAAGATGAATATCCCAAAAACAAGCGGAACAAACAGCCGTTTGAACCTTTCACCCACATACTGGCCGGCACCCCTGAAATTCAGTGCAAATCGTGAGCTCTGCCCTGACAGGACAAAAAAAATCGGCATGATCCATTGAACGAGGATGCCGACAAATACAGAAAAGCCCGAGCTTAGCTCTGGATTCTTGACATGCCAGCCCTCATAGTCGAAGTATCTGGCACAGTGAAAAAGGAAGACCGACAACATGGCTAGAACGCGCAGCCAGTCAATGTCGTTTCGCCTTTCTGTTTGATCCGTCATAAATTTCTCCTTGCGTGATCGAAACAAATCGCACCATTTTCCCATAAATGACCTATATGGTAAACTTATATTTCTTCACCTGCATAAAAAATGGAAGGAAGGGAGGTGCCATGGATTTTCAAAAAATCAAAAAACGGCTGGCACGGCTGGATACGGCATGTATCTGCGACGCCGCCAAAACATTCCGTGTGATGGACCCCGGCATCAAGCCTGTTTTCACCGGAATCAAAATGATCGGGATTGCCCGGACCGTCCACTGCCGGAGTGACTTTCTGTCGGTCATCAAGGCCCTTCAGGAGGCCCACGAAGACGAGGTTCTAGTCATCGACGCCGAGGGGGATAAAATCGCGTTTGCCGGAGAAATGTTCGCCACCGAAGCCCGGAGAAAAAATCTCGCCGGCATGGTCATCGATGGGGGATGCCGCGACGTCAACCAGATCCGGAAGATCCGGTTCCCGGTTTATGCCAGATACCAAACACCGATGGCAGGAGGAGCTTCCAAGATATTCACAACCCAAATCCCGGTTCAGTGCGGAGGGATTTCCGTTTCCCCGGGGGACATCGTTTTCGGGGATGACGACGGGATCGTAGTCATGAAGGAAGCTGAAATCGAATCCATCCTGAAAGCGGCGGAAGCGATCCAGGAGGCCGAAGAGAAGGTCATGAAAAAAATGGAGGGAAAAACGAGTCTGTTTCTCCTGATGAACTTCTCAGACCACTATGAACGGATCAGCAGAGGGCAGGACAGCCGGCTGGAATTTACCCTTTAGGTGTTGGGCATTTCGCGGACTTTGGCCGTGCGCTGCAGGGTTTTGTCCCCGGCCTGGAGGATCACGATGTACTCCCCGGGTGGAACGAGCTCACCCTGCCTCCTTCTCGGACGCGGCGAATCGCCCGTTTGACTCATCTCTTCCTTTGTCAGCTGCCGGCGCATGTTCCAGACGACCCTGTTCAAACCAGCTTTCGTGCCTCCCTTGAGCACAGCCAGTTCCTCTCCTGTCAGGTCTTTGATCAGCACCCGAACTCTATCCTCGGCTCTTTCTTTCAAATAGTAATTGACGACAATGCCGTTGGTTTCGTTGGGGACAGTAAAATGCCTTTGTCCATAGGGGTTCGACCGCCGCTTATAGTTCCACCGCACCTTTGGCTCGATTTTGAAAAGATAAACATCCTCGGCCAAAATCTCTTTGTCCAGCTCCTGGAGCGGGGTGATATCTGTGACATACAGGCCTCTCCCGTAGGTCCCGACGACCAAGTCATTCTCACGGGGATGGACCAGGAGGTCGAAAACATCCTGAGTGGGGATATTGTTTCTCATGCACACCCAATGGTTCCCTCCTTCGATCGTCACCCACACACCGAATTCTTTTCCCACGAACAGGAGATTCCGGTTTTTTTTGTCCTCTACGAGCACATGGACCACACCTTCGGGCATGTTTCCGGCGATGGAAACCCATGTTTTCCCGAAATCCGTTGTCTTTTCGATAAACGGCCGGAAATCATCCCTCTGGAAGCCGGTCTTGACCACATAGGCCGTTCCAGGATCGTGGTTCGAGGCAGCAACGCGGCTGACATAGTATTCTTCCGGGGCCCCGGCTGCAGCTAAATTGGCCGTAAGGTCGACCCAAGTCCCCCCGCCGTTTTTTGTGAGCTGCACTTTCCCGTCGTCGGTTCCTACCCAGATGACGCCCGCCGTCAGAGGAGATTCCGCCACCGTCGTTATCGTACAGAATTCGATGTTTCCTTCGAGTTTCTTAGGGTCATTCGTGGTCAAGTCCGGGCTGATTTCCTGCCAGTTGTCCCCGCGGTTGAGAGACCGCAGCAGCACTTCAGCCCCTAAATAGATGATCCGGCTGTTGTGAGGGGAGATATGGATCGGGGCGGTCCAGTTGAACCGGTAGGGAGTGGCATCATTTTCCCTGCTCGGACGGATAAATTCACCCACGCCCTTTTTTTGATCGAGCCGCTGGATCGCTCCCATCTGGGAATCGTTATAAAGCCAGCGGCTGTCTTCTGGATCAACCTGGTTGTACATGCCGTCTCCGCCGCCAACGGCCGCCCAATCATTCCGTATGATGGTCCCATAAACACTGCTGCTCGGGACCTTCACAGAGCCGGTGTCCTGCGTTCCCCCGTAGATGTTGTAAGGTTCTTCCATATCCACCCCGATGGCATAAAATTCGGCTGCAGGGATATTCTCGTACACATCCCAAGTCTTTCCCCAATCATAGCTCTGGGCCAGTCCGCCATCGTTTCCCAGGATGATGTGATCGGAGTTTTCTGGGTCGATCCACACCACGTGGTGATCCACGTGTACCCTGTTGGCGATGTTCACCGGGCCGCTCTTTCCCCAGGTTTTTCCCCCGTCCGTGGACCTCTGCAGACGCGTGCTCATGGCATAAACGACCTTATCATCGTTCGGGTCGATGCGTATTTCCCCGTACCATTTCCCTCCGCCGAGATTGTCTTTATCGGCGTTCATTTTTTTCCAGGTCCGGCCTCCATCGTCAGTCCGGTACACTTCGCCGCCGATCCTCTGCTCTTGAGGTTCGATCCCTCTTTCTTTCGCCCTTTTGATTTCTTCCTCTGTCAGCGGCCGCTTGTTGCCGTTTTCGATATGGGCATACAGAATACTCGGGTTTTTAGGGTAAACCGCCAGGCCTATCCGCCCCAGTTTGCCGGTTGGCAGCCCGTTTTTCAGTCTCTGCCAGGTCTTCCCTGCATCGACTGACTTATAAATTCCTGTCTCGGGGCCGGATTCTTCGAAGTGCCATGGCTTGCGCCATTTATCATAGGATGCGGTATAGATGGTGTCGGGATGTTCAGGATCGATGATCACATCGACCACGCCGACTTTTTCACTGATAAAAAGGACCTTTTCCCAGGTTGCTCCACCATCAGTCGTTTTGTAAAGACCGCGCTCCTTGTTGAAGCTGAAATGATAGCCGAGCGCCGCCACATACACGATGTCGGGGTCCTGAGGGTGGATGGCGATCTGTCCGATGTGACGGGTTTTCCACAGACCCATGTACTTCCACGTTTTCCCCTCATCGGTGGACTTGTATGCGCCATCCCCTTTGATGGTCAGCCGCCCTGAGGCGGCCGTTCCGGTCCCTATCCAGAGGATGTTGGGATCAGAAGGCGCAATGGCAAAATCTCCGATCGCCGGTGTTCCCCCATTATCGAACAGCGGTTGAAAAGTCGTTCCGTTATTTTCCGTCTTCCACAGACCGCTGGTTGCATAGGCCACATAAAAGGTAAAGGGTTTTCCTTCAGGTGCCTCGATATCCAGAATCCGTGCACCCTGCACAGCCGGGCCCAACGCACGATACTTAAAAAACTCCAAGAGATCTTCATTAAAAATTTCCTGGTCTTTGCCAAAAAGATTTGAAAATAAAAACAACACACACAACGCCAAACAAAATCCAAGCAATGTTTTTTTCCGCATACACCCTCCTTCAATCGTACATGCCGATGGGTGCTCCGGGCGGTGCAGACAGCGGGGCAGGAAGTGTAATTTTAGAAGGATCTTTTTGAAACAATTCGATCTTCCCGACTGCATACAGAAAATGAGCCCTTTGATCGGGATGGACAATCACATGTTCTCCATCTTTAACCGCATTCAGTTGCCATTTTAACCATCCCTTAAGATCATCAAGCTTTTGAAACGCCAGAGCCCGCACCTGCGAAGCATTATCTTCATGGGCGGCTAAACCCATCATGTTGTAAAGGAGCACACTGTTCACGATGCGCTGGATTTCCTCAAATTTTCCCGACTTATACGGAGATTTCCATGTGAATGTGATCAATTTATCCAAAACTTCTCCAAATCCAGGATATTTTTTATCTCTGGAATGATAATCAACCATCCGGGCGGCCCTTTCGGGATTAAGGATCAGCCGGATCGTCAGATTGGCGGCTGCTTCGGCCGCGCCCAAAGGATCAAAAGTCGATCCGGTGTGTCCCGGGAAAAGCTCACGTGTCTGCCTGTAACCGGGCGGACGTGGGGGAATGATGTTCAAAATTTTCTCATCGATGGCCAAGTTCGTCGGAGAGATTGTCCGGAGAAGCCCATCCAATGCGCGCTGCTGTTCTTGGGGCGGAACGATCTCCGGGCCTTTCTGGACATCTCCGCGCAAATTATAATTGTAGTAAAGCCCGCCGAGCACACTGGATGCGGCCTCAACCTGGTACCTGTGGAAAAGATACACAGGAACAAGCACTTCTTCCAGTATGGCCATCGGTGCCCCCATCGGAATTCTTTTTTCAGAAAACCTATCCAGAGCAATAGCCCGGATTTTCATCACGCGTTCGAGCTCATCCACAGAATCTTTGCCGTTATCCCAAGTGGCAGCCAGTGGATGGGCACTCCCTGGCCCGGCATCCTGACTGGCAAGGAAATACAGACCGCTCGAAAAGGCATCGTCCAGAATGGCTTTCAGCTCCTTTTCTTCGTCCACACCTTCAGGGAAATCCTGGTATCCGTAAGCAATTGATACTTTATCCCAAGCGCCAATTCCCATGTCATAGGCATCGGAAAGATCCAGGGAACCATCTTTTTTTATCTGGATCAACGGATGAGGATAGTCCATCACAGAAGCCCTGTCATTGACACTGGCCGCATAGTTGTGCCCCAATCCAAGGGTGTGGCCGACCTCGTGACAGGCAAGCTGCCGGATGCGCGCCAGGGCCAGTTCAACCATCTCCTTTGAGGCCTCTTTTCTCTGTCCGTATTCGCCCACCAATCCCTGTGCTATTAAAAAATCCTGGCGCAGGCGCTGAGATCCAAGGGCCACATGTCCTTTAAGAATCTCGCCTGTCCGCGGGTCACGGACACCCCCGCCGTAAGACCAACCCCGCGCTGAACGGTGCACCCAGTTGATCATGTTGTAGCGTACATCCATCGGGTCTGCCCCTTCGGGAAGAACCTTGACCTGAAAAGCGTTCCTGTAACCGATGGCCTCGAAAGCCTCGTTCCACCAGCCGGCTCCTTCGATCACAGCAGACCGGATTGGCTCGGGAATACCAGGATCGACATAATACACAATCGGTTCGACGGGATCGCTCTCTTCGGCATTCGGATCTTTTTTGGACAATCTGTGGCGGGGGATAAACCTTTTTGTCAGCGATTGATCGATCGGAGCGGAAAAATCCATGTAGCTCATACTCCCAAAATTGGAGCGGGGGTCATAAACACGGGGCGTATAATTGCTGTCAGGAAGCTTGATGAGGGAGTGATGCTCACGGACGGTGACAGCGCCGGGATCAGGCACAACCTGCCGCAGCATCCCTCCGGGATTTTGGCTGGTGAATGTTAAAATCGCATCCAGTTCTGTGTTATTCGGGAAATTTTTTGTCCGCGAAAGGTTAACGGCCGATCGCATAAGGTCAACCCTGAAATTCCCCTGATTGGCTTGCTTGAGCCTCCGGATAACTCCATGCGCATCCTGCATCAAAAAGGAAGTCGCATCCACGAGCAACCGACTGCCGCTTTCTGCTTCGGCTTTAAAACCCCAAATCACGGACTTGGCAAACGCTGCCTCGACAGCGTGTTGTTCTTCTGTATCACCGCTGAGTGCTCGAAACGAATAGTTCGGCTGGATCATCAAAACCTTGGGGCCGACGCGATGGAATTTGACGATATGCGTTCCACCGAGCTGGCGGCCGTCGAGTCCGATGTCGTTCGACCCGATACCTGCCGGCAGGGAGCTCACATACAAAAATTCCGTATCGAATTTGTCGATTTCAAGCCAGATTTTTCCGGCATCAGCATCCCAGTAAAACGGAAAATAGCCCGGATATTTCTTCATACCGCCTGCTTTTTGACTGATACCAGGAAGTTCAGCACATAAAAAAGTTGCTGCAGCAACAAAAATAAGGACAAAATAAAGTATTCGTTTCATGAAAGGCCTCCTTTGCTGGTTATTCTCAATTTTTTCCCTCAATATCCTGAATTGTTAACAAAAATGCCAATAAAGGATAAAAACGATTAGGAAAATTTCGTAATGAGTCATCCGGATTAAGAAACAAATGACATATCACAAGAGAGATCAAATAACAAGCTTGCCTGGATTATTCACGAGTCTCGAGATTGCTGCAACGGCGAAGAAGCAGCCTGTGAAGCTGTAGTGAACTACCGCGAATAGGCTACGATGAAGTCGGTGTAGTGAGATCGGCTCGCCCGTAGGGTAAAAAGTCGATGGTTAAGTATTAATGGATTCTAGATTTTAGTTTTCTCGAAATTGAAATAAGGCATCGACTTTTTATGAATAATTCAGGTTAGGCTTTGAAGTGGACCTCAAATCCCTCCTTAATAGGCGGGTAGGCATAATAACTCATGAGTTTGATCAACTGCTCCTGGTAATAATGACTTTCCTCGTTGGCTTTTGCGTCTTCTTCGGTTTCCCAAATAGCAATCGCGACGGCCTTACCCGTGTTCCTATCCAAAAGCAGAGTCAATTCTTTTAATCCTTTTTGTGCCTGAGCAGCAGGAACGATGCTGTTTTTATAAACTTCTAAGGCTTCATCTATAAAAGCAATTTTGAGTTGCATGGTTGTGGTGCGTGCAAACATAACTCCTCCCTCCCTGGTATTGGCATTTCATTCGTTTACCAAAACATCATACCCCTCGCGTATAGGATCTCTGGCATAAAAAGAAATGAATCTTGCGACCTGTTCCTGGTAGTAAAGATTTTTTTCGTTGGCCAGAGCATCCTCTTCGCTTTCCCAGTATGTTATAGACATGCCTTCCCCTGTTTTCCGGTTAACCATAAAGGATACTCCTTGAAAGCCTTTTTGTTTTTTTGCCGCAGGCACGACGTATTCTATGTAGATTTCGATAAACTGATCAATTTTTTCTATGATAATCTCTGCTGTTGTTATACGGGCATACATGGTTTGACCTCCAGTTTTTGTCGCTAGCCACAGAAAAATACAAAAATATAGTTCACCTTCAAGGCTTTCTGTTTAATCCGGAGAGACGCCTCTTGGCATCGCGGACTTCGGAAATGTTCGAATCCGCATTGAACCAAAGGGCGATAAATTTATTGTAGTTCTCTTCGGCCCTGGCTTTATCGCCCATTTGCTGGTAAATCCGTCCGAGCATGTAAAAGCTCTTGGCGTAGATGCCGCCGAAGTACAGCCGGCCTGTTGTCAGAAGAGTTATTTTTTTGTACTGTTCAACGGCTTTATCAAGATCCCCGGAACGATAATAAGCCAGCGCCAACGAGTCCATGTAAAGGGCATGGTTATTTTGGATATGCCCCTCAATCAATATAGAACATCCAGATGGCAGGAGAGCCAGCGCCGTCTCCAGATGATCGATCGCCTCAGGGTATTTTTTCCGGTCCAGTTCTATCATGCCCATCAGATGATGGTACCGCCTGATTTCCTTTTGATGAGCCCAGCCTTCTATGGCGGTTTTGAGTTCGCCGGCTGTTCGCTGGGCTTTGGATCGGGATCTCATCGCAAGGTAGGTCAATCCTTTGTAATGCAACGCCAGTCTCTGTAAATCCTGTCTTTGTGCCTGAGCTCCCAAATCCCACGCCTTATTGAACTCTCTCAATGCTTCCTGGTAGCGGCCTGATGCCATCAGACGATAGCCCAATATCGAACGGGCCTGGGATTCTACCCATTGGAGCCCGATATTTTGACAGAACGAAACGATGCTTCGGAGTTGTGCTATCGTATCCCTGAAGCGTCCTTGAGTGAGGTACAAATTCGCAAGTCCATGATGCCCTATATAAGGACCCGCAGGTTCTTTATCTTCAGTGGCTTTCTGGTACTCTTTTTGGGCTTCGATAAAGGCTCCGGTGAAAGTATCGTAAACACCCTTCAGATAAAAAGTCTGCCAGTTTTTAGGAGCTAAGGGAACAGCGATATCCAGTTCGGCCTTGGCGATATGAAATTGCCGTTGACACATGTAGTTGAAGACTAGATAGAGATGGATCAAGGGATGATTGGAGACATTTTCTAAATAATATCTTAAAACATCTTCTGCTTCTTTATATAAGCCCTTTTTCATGTCAACATCCGCAAGCGCGAAGTAAGTGCCGATGAATTCCGACCCAGACTCTTTGCCTGCTTCATAATAAAATTGAGCTTGATCCAATTCATCTATTTCATCATAAATTGTGCCGAGGTTCTGGTTTCCTGAAGTATCGCCAGGATATAGCTCGAGCAATTTCGTGTAGGCGTCTATGGCCAAGTCATAGGATTCTTCAGACTCGCGGTAATAATCACCCTGGATTAAATACAGCTCCTTTTCAGACAGCCGTTCACTCAAATCCAGGGCTTTTTGTATGAATTCCTTTCGCTGAGGGGAAAGGCCCAAATTCCCGTAACTCACCGATAAGGATCTGTAGGCCATCGCAAACTCGGGATCGATGGCCGCGGCCTTTTCCATCAGCGTGATGCTCTGCCGGTATTCCCCTTCGTGGTGCTTTTTTCTCCCCTCCACATAGTAGGCATAAGCCTCCAGAGATGACGTGGTAATTTGGCTGACCTCCCGGTCCAAATCGTCGGCAAGTTCGGCAGCCGTGAGATCAAATCGGCCCTTGATTTTTTTCGTCAGCCTGTCCACCATTGCAAAGATGTTTTTTTCTCCGGCCCCTTCTTCCGAATCAGAAGCGACGGTCTTATCCCTCCGGACATCCAACAGGTTCACATGGATCCGTATCGTCTCCCCTGCTTTGGCATAATCTCCCAAAAGGATATGATTGATCCCTCCCCGAGCTGCCACCTGCCTCAACACATCCGAGGAATAGGTTTTCGCATTGAGCTGATTCAATTCCTTCAGAATCTGGAACAGCCTTTCGCTGCTCAGGACATCGACGTACTTAGACTGATTAAGATCGGCGATCAAGGAATCTGTGATCATTTCCCTCCAGTGGTCTAATCCAGGATCACCCGTGTTGTTTTTGAAGTACATTATCGCCAGCGACGGCTTTCCCTCTGGAATGGAGATGCCCTTTTTGAGAAAAAGCTGCCAGACAAGCACGACCGCGACGATCACTCCAGCGGCAATCACCCCCGGAATGAAGAGTTTTTGGAGGTCGAATTTAACGGTTATTTCTCTTGATGTGGAGGGTCTTCTTTCAGGAACAGCCCGTTCGACCGTGGAAATTCCGGATTCGACTTTATCCAAATCCACAAAAAGGTCCTCTGCGCTCTGGTATCGTTTTTCTCTGTCTTTCTCCAGGCATTTGAGAATCAAACGGTTTAGGTCCTCCGGAACCTGGGGGTTATACTCCTTCGGGCCTTTGATTGGACCGGCCATGTGTTTGGTGGCGAGACTCAGCGGGATATCTTCCTCAAAAGGCAGCCTGTTGGCCAGCATTTCATAAAGGATCAGTCCGACCGAATAGATATCCGATCGCTGGTCGATATCTTTGGCTTCAGCCTGCTCTGGTGACATGTAAACACGTGTGCCGATTATTTCACCTGGCTTGGTGATGTCCTCTGTTTTAAGAGAACGGGCAATCCCAAAATCCATGATCCTCACGTTCCCGAATTCATCGATCATGATGTTCTGGGGTTTGAGATCCCGGTGCACGATCCCTAATTTGTGCGCTTCGGTAAGGCCCTCGCAGATCTGTTTGGCCGTAAACACAGCTTTTCCGACGGTGAACTGCCCCATTCTTTTCATCGAGCTCTTCAAATCCTCACCCGAGACATACTCCATAGTGATGTAACGGATCCCTTTTTTTGTCCCGATATCATACATCCGGCAGACATTTTTGTGGGATATTTGGCGGGCGGTTTTGAGCTCTTTCCGGAAGCGCCGGATCATTTTTTCGTCGGCTGCGAGCTCGGGCCGGATGAGTTTGAGGGCGACCTTCTCATCGATTTCCGTATCCAGGGCTTTGTAAACACGGCCCATGCCCCCTGTTCCCAGCTCCTCGACGATCTGGTATCTGCCTGCAAAAGTGGTTCCCGTTGTCAGCTCGTCGGTCGGGGATTCTATGGTTTTGGTGAGATCTGGGGATTTTTCCTCTGGTTCGTCATCCTGCTCGGCAGCTGGCTCGTCATCTGGTTCTTCTTCCACATTGGGAGAAGGTTCGAAGCTGATTTCGGGAGGAGGTTCGGGTACAAATTCAACTGGAGGTTTTTGTTCATGGCGTTTCAGAATGATCATATTGGCGCATTGGCCGCAGTAGATCGCATCGATTGGATTCTCATAGCCGCATTCGGGGCATTTCGCGGTTTGAAGTTTTTTTTCAGCCGGTTTTTTTGCCTGGGGCCTTTTCCTGGAAGGTTTTTTCGAAGCAGGTTTTTTTTTCGTGAGCTTTTTTTTCATAGATTCTTTCTTCATTGTCCTCGGCAAAATAATGAACTATTGCAGCTGTCTTTATTAGTCGTATGAATGACTGTCCCTTTTTATTTCGATAAAAGAATATCAAGCCGACAAAAAAAATGCAATATGGAAAAATAGCGAATCCTACCTTTTTTGAGTTCGATTTTGTGATATAATTTTTAAGGTGTCCAGAATGACAAACTTAAAAATTAATAAGGAAAGATTAAAAAATCTCTGCCAAAAATATAATATTCAATTGATAATTTTACATGGTTCATATGCAACGGGCAATGAAGAGGGAAAAAGTGACATAGACATAGGCATTCTTGGCCGGGAAAAGCTTGATCTAAATAACCAACTTAATATTTTAAATGATTTCAGCGAAGTATTTGGCGACAAATTTGATCCAGTCTTTCTAAACGGCGCCGAGCCTCTTATCAGCTATCAGGTGGCAATCCATGGGAAACCTCTATTCGAAGAAACAGAAGGGATATTTCAGCGCTTCAGGATTCAAGCTGTTGCCAGATACATGGATTCAAAGAAGTTTCGAAACATGGAAAAATTATATCTGAAGCGGGCGATCGGAAAAACATAAGTTATGATTGATTCAGATTTGGTGCGGAGAAAGCTTGCCCGATTAAATATGTATCTCGATAAGCTCAAGCCTATTGCTAATTATACATTTAACGAATACATATCTGATTTTTATAAAAAAACTTCTACAGAACGGTTGATTCAGTTAATAGTGGAGTGCGCCTCCGACATCAACAGTCATGTGGTTTTGGAGTCAGGACAGCGGCCCCCTGAAGATTATACTTCATCCTTTATAAGAGCAGCGGAAGCAGGGCTTATTACTCATGAGCTGGCCAGCAAACTTAAAGGTTCTGGGGGGATGCGGAATATCATCGTCCATGAATACATGGATATAAATGACAGAAAAATTTATGAGATTTTGCCAACAGCCATATCTGATTATAAAGAATATATCCGTCAAGTGGATGACTTTTTAGACAGGCTAGAGGAATAAAAACAGAACCGTCCCCTTTTTCGGTATGTTATTTATTCTCAGGGATAACGTTTTTCATCAGGAAGAGCTCGAGGATTTGGGACTGTGCCATAAAGGCGATCTGCCTGCCGTCAGGGGACCAGGAAGGGGTCAGAAAGGTTGTGCCTTCAGGGAACCCCAAATCGAGCTTCCTGGCCGAACCATCAGCAACCGACAACACGAACATAGCCGTCGGAAATCCGAGCTTATTGCGTTCTCCTGTGACAATGATGTGTTCCGCATCAGGAGACAAAGTCAAGCCGCCATTGTATTCTGAAGACACGACACGATGCTTGCCGGTTTTCATATCGATCATTTTTATTCCGGCCCAAGTCTCCGTGAAAACCAGTTTTGTGTAATCCTTTGAGAATTTGAGAGAACGCATAGGTCCCGTGCCTTTCCTCTCCTTAATGTAAATATTACGTTCAGCCCCAGTTTCTGGATTGCGTTCTACGATGCCAGGTTTACTTTGCGCCGAGCCCTTGCGCAAATACAGAAACGACTTTCCGTCTTTGCTCCAATCCGTCCGGGTCCAAGATTCGACGGGAATCGGCCATTCCTTCCACTTTCCTGTTTGGAGATCAAGCTGACAGAGCGTTTGTTCCTTTCCCTCTCGATTATAATCCGAAAGGCTGAGTCCGCTGCCATCTGGCAGCCAGCGCAGGTCATGAATCGCCAAAGGCGTTTTATTCTTGGTCGCATTAGGAAATTCCTGTGGTTCACCTCCATCGGCAGACATGACGACAATCTTACTTCCGCCATTTAACTTATCGAACGACACGAAAGCCAGATGTTTGCCGTCCGGTGACCAGGAAGGACAGACATTGCCCCCTGTGGGTGAGTATTCAATCTGCCGAGGTTTTTCTTTTAATTCAAGGCTGTCGGGATCGATCGAAACCGTGAATAGGTCTTGCACCAAAAAGGAACTATTATATGCAAGCCCATTTTTTGTCCAGTTGAGCAAATTGAAGTTTCCTTCTTTTATAAAAAAGGGCTCACCTGCAGGTTTTCCATCCTTGACACCGATACCCCAAAGAGCCATCCGGCCATGTCTTTGGCTTAAAAACACAATGTGCTTTCCATCAGGAGACCAGCGAGGCGATCTCTCATTAGCCGGGTGATCGCTCAACACTCGGAGAGAGGAACCATCCGTGCCGATAGTATAAATGTCAAATTTTCCTTGTGGATTTTTATCATGGAATACGACAAAACGCCCGTCTGGTGAAACATCCACGGATAATTGCATAGGTCCATTCACTGTGTGCAATTTTTTAAAGGATCCCCCTGATAAAGGGATAAAACCCAGAATACCGGACTTGTTAGGAGATTCTAACCCTGTCAGTATTGCGCTTCTATCAGGCAACCAGGCGATTGGCACGGGATACCCCTCCTTCGTATTTTCCACACGGAAAAGAGCGCGCGTATTGCCTTCCAGATCAGTGACAGCGATTTCAGCGGGCCCGTGTTCCCTACCGGGAGAAAAATCGCGCACGAATACTATTTCTTTCCCATCCGGAGACCATCTGGCACTGTAGATTCCTGGATCCCCTTTTTCCCAGGTGTATTGGGTGATGTTATCCAACCTTTTGCTCGCAAGATCGTACACATAGATATTCTGGCCTTTGAAGTCATCTCGAATTATCAACACTTTAGTTCCATCAGGAGAGATCATCCTGGCTTGTGAAGCATTTGGCCCTTCCAATATTTTCAGACTGGAAATCTCAGCAGGGGCAACTGTTTGTAGCGCAGCGAGCCGCTCGCGGGCAGCAGCCACCTGTTTAGCCTGTCCGGCATAGTTTTTCAAGACCTTCTCATAAGCTTTGATCGCCTCGGTGTTTCCCAGTTTTTCATAACAAAGCCCGATGTGGAGCTGGGCATCGGCAGCGATTTCTTTTCTATCGCCAAATTTTTCGATGATTTGGGAATAAATCCCGATGGCTTTCTGTAGGTCGCCATCCACTTCTTCTGCATACAATCCTGCTTGGTAAAGCTGTTCGGCACTATGCTGTATACTTCCTTGGAACACAAAAACCAGACCTAAAACCATTAATGCCCAAAAAAATCGTTTCGATCTCATGATGTTTCCTCCTCCATTTTTTTTCTCATCGGGAGGAAATATAAAACAATCCTTTGTGATGTGAATGACGTTTCCATAACACTATCATGACGTTTTCGTGAAACCTTCTATCCTGTAAATTTATACCCAACACCCCTTACTCCGATGATATGTTCCGGCAATGCAGGGTCATCCTCGATTTTTTTCCTTAGTTCAGCGATGTGCTTGTCCACTGTCCGGGGCTGGATGTAGACATCCTTTCCCCACACCTCATCTAGGATGGTATCCCTACTTATCACCTGACCCTTGTTTTTAACCAGGAAGTGAAGCAGAGAAAACTCCAGCGCTGTTAAAAATACAGGTCGTCCCCCCTTTTTCATTTCGTACCTTTTAAAATCCACTTTCACTTCGCCGAATTTATATTCATCGATTGCCTGCTGAACCTGCTTCGATCTCCTCAATAAGGCTTTCACTCTAGCTAAAAGCTCCCGCGGGCTGAAGGGTTTTGTGACATAATCGTCGGCTCCCAGTTCCAATCCCAGGACCTTGTCGATCTCCTGGCTTTTGGCTGTCAGCATCAATATCGGGATAGTGATACCGGCCTGCCGCAATTGTTTGCACACCTCGAATCCATCCATGCGAGGAAGCATGATGTCCAGTATAATGAGATCGAAGTTGCTCTCCTTGGCCATGGAAAATCCTTTTTCGCCATCGATGGCACTTTCGACCTCATACCCCTCCAGTCTGAGATTATCTTCCAGAACCATCAGGATGGCTTCTTCGTCTTCGACGATCAATATTTTTGCCATTTCCTTTATCCTTTGTGCGGATCGTTAGGGAGTTTCACCGTGAAAACGCTCCCCTTCCCGGGCTCGCTTTCCACCTGGATGCTCCCTCGGTGAGCCTCGACGATCTGTTTGACCAGCGTCAGCCCAAGGCCGCTTCCTTTGACCGTCCTCCTCAACTCATCCCCGCCACGGTAAAACCTGTCGAATATTTTGTCCATTTCTTCCTTTCTGATTCCGAGGCCGAAATCCATCACCTGGATAACCACACTGCGCTCTTCATTGAAGGCTCGCAGGATGACTTTTTTCGATTCCCCGGAGTACTTCACGGCATTGTCGATCAGGTTGTTGACAGCCTGTGTAATCGCTGCCCCATCGGCCATGATGGGAGGCAGGGTTTCCTCTATCTCGGTTTCTATTTTGATCCCCACATTTCCCAGCCTGTCTTGGGTCGTAGACACGATGTTTCGAAGCACATGTGTCAACTCCACTCTTTCGAATATGAACTTTCTTTTTCCTTCCTCCATCTTGGCAAAACTCAGGATATTCTCGGTCAGCAGGGAGAGCCTCTCGGATTGTTCGAGAAGCACATCATAGTACCTCTGTCGCCGCTCTTCCGACGGCACCCGGCCCGCATGAAGCATTTCAGCAATCTGCCTAATCGAGGTCAGAGGGCTTTTGAACTCATGGGATACCGTCGAGACAAAATCCGACTTCATCCGCGAAAGCTCCATCTCCCGGGTGAGCGCCCGAATAGTCAATATCAAGCCGAAAATCAGTATCCCCGCTATCAGGACAAACATATAAAAATAAACGCCTCGCCGGGACGTCAGGAAGGCATCGAGAATCCGGGGATCAGCCTGGTAGAATTCCAAAGTCCAATCTGGAAAATTCCCGATAAAATCCGATTTTATTGTGAGAGATCCGGATAGGTTGTCTGAGGATGCCAAAACAATGTTCCCATCTTCACGACGGACGATCCACCCAGATTCTTCGGATAAAACCAAATCCTTCATCATTCCAGGCAGCAGACTTCCAGCAAGATATTCTTCATTCACGAGAAAGCCCCATATATCATTTCCAGTAGGATTCTTCTCCGGAAAACAGGCCCAATATCCGTTCGATCCTATGTCTACGGAAAACCTTCCGTTCTGTTTAGAGGAACTTTTTTCAGCAATTAAAGCCTCCAACTCTCTTTCGGTCAGGGCATTTTGCTGAAACAAGAGGAGTCTTTCCGTTTCCTCAATTTCGACGTTTTCCCTATCCTTCAACTCTCGAAAAGAATTGGCAATGGATTTAAAACGATCCGAGGAAGGCTCCTGTGACAGAATGCCGGAGATGGATTCCTTTACGCGATCGGAATAGAAGCGATAGGGCTCCTTTTCCGGCGACCATTTGCCCTCGACAAGTTCCCGGTACAATTCCATAAGGGATTCAAGAGCCTTGTTCGGATCTTTCATCGCCAAATGCAGTGTGCCGATCTCCATCCCGGCCACCAATCCCAACGGGATCCCCTCCATGACCTGGACCTTGCTGTATCGATCCATGATGGTCCGGTACGATTCTATGGCTTCTGGGAATTGCCCGGATTTTTTCTGGACACGCGCGATCTTCCTCAACAGATCGGCCTGGATATGGAGGTCAGAAACTGCTTTCAAAGCTCGTTGGTAAAGGGTTAAAGCTCGTTCATAATCCTGGCTTTGAAACTCCAGCGTTTCTCCCTGGTGACGCATTCGATCGACCGATGGGTCAGGAGGAGGGAGGCTCTGAGGATCTAAATCCTCTTTCATGCGATAAAGAAGCGAAACACCGACAAATCGGATGTATCGGTCTTTTTGGATGGAAAAAACCTCCTTTATCAAGGGATGGGACGTTTTGAGATCTTCCAGCTGTCGGGTTTTTTCGGCGGGATTGGCCATATTCATCCCATAGACAAAGTCTTTAAAGGCCACTTCTGAAGCGGTCAGATTTTTATCGACATTCTTACAGATCTCCTGGGCCAACCTCCAATGGGTATCAATTCTGTTTTTTTCCAGGAGCGCCCGGTCGTTCTGAACGCCGCGAAAGGCCAGATATCCCAAGAGCAAGCTGGGCAGGACGATGCCGAACAAAAAAAGAAGAGCGATCCTTGTCCTTTTAGGCATCGTTGATTTCATCGACAAAATGCAAAGAATATGACTCAGCCCAAGAATGCTTTTGGAATTTTAAAAAACTCCATGACGAAAAACAAGCTGATAATGTCTTGCTCAACGAAAACAATCTAACAGACAGATAGCCAGGGCTCTATGAACCTTTGACTACAATTGTGTGAAGATTGTGCGAAGAGTGGTCAAATACTAGGGTAAAATCTGTAGAAAACGATCCCTGCCAACAATAAAAATCCCTCTCTCTACCTGCTTGAGATAGGCTGCTTCATTAATCACCTGAAAAGCTATTGGAACTTTGATCCTATCTTTGAAATATACTAGGTTAGGAGCTAGATTTTTTTCATTCACTTTGCATTCGACCAGAAGATAGGGTTTATCTTTTTCCGTTATTATGAAATCAACTTCTCGTCCATCTTTTGTCCGTACGTACATAAGCCGGTAATCTCCCTTTCCCCACTCATTCCAGGCTGAAACCGCTCGTTGTAATTGGACTGCTATAAAATTTTCAAATCTTTTCCCCTGATCCTCAAGAAGGCCCCAATCCCAGAAGTAATATTTAAGTTCTTTAAGAACAGACCTTTTTAATCGAGTAGCAAACGGTGCAACTTCAAATACCAAATAGACTTTTTGTAAGGCATCCAGCCAATTTTTTACAGATGCGTGGGCACATCCAAGGATATTCTTCAAATTGTTTAAACTAAGAGGAGATCCCACCCGTTCAGGTAAGAGAAAGACAAGGGTTTGCAATTTTTGGATATGTGTTATCCTTGAGAGATCTCGAACATCTTCGTTGGTGATTAACGAAATGTGTTCGTTTTTCCAGCGTTCATAAAACTCTTTTGTGCCCACACTCACGGGTTCAGGAAACCCGTTGAGATCATATAATTGAGCTGTCGCATCCTGAAAAGTTTTATCAGGTTCATCAAACGGAATCACGGGTGACTTAGGATGCCAGGCCGAATCTCGATTGAGAACAAAACCGGTCAGGTCATGGGGGTGCAGCGGATTCATCTTGAATAAAAAATACCTACCCACAAGGCTATCACCTGACCGGCGCAGATAATCGAGGCGCGCACTTCCGGTTATTACAAAATTTATGCTGTTTTTCCATTCGTCGTAATATCCCTTCAGGATATTTTTCCATCGCGGATATTTGTGTATTTCATCAAAAACTACCCATTGACGCTCCTCTGCAGACAGCTTTTTGCTGCGGGACAAAGGCAGCGACATGTTCTCAATAAAAAAGAAGGAGTTAGAGGCAAATTCCTGTCTCAGCGAAAGGCTGTCCCAGTTATGATAATTTTCACTCTGGTTGATCCGTTCAAGGTGGCTCTGGGCAAGTGTGGTTTTCCCAATTTGGCGAGGTCCGCATACGAATGACATCCTGCCATTGAGAAAAATTTCGTCAAGTGCCCACTGTCTTAATATGTGGTTAATCATCACATGTCTATTTTCCATAATAGTGTAAAAAAGTCAAGGCCATTTTTCACTTATATCGAATTTGGACGAGCAGATTGCTTCATTTCACCCGCGTGTCAAGAATAAAATCTCACCACGATTGTGTGAAATTTCTGCGAAGATAACAGGGTTTTACTCGGGACGTAGTTCGACTTCGGCGGCCCCCCAATTTCCTCCATCGTAAAGGGCAGTCTTGAAGTTAAGGACATGCATGACATTTGGCTGTATGTTAAGACTTAAAGTCTGATATTAAATTGTTAGAAGGAGAACATGTTTTCTTCCTATTAGGAAGACGTGTGAATCAGGAAAAAATTCTCGTTTATTTCTTTTTGTCGATCTCAGGCAGGAAGTTTTCCATGACCCAGACTTCAGGGGTTGGCGCTCCGCCGAATGTGTATGAGGACATAACAATTTGTTGCCCATCGGGACGAATTGAGAAAGTAGGCAGTTTTTTCATCATGAGTCCCAAGTTTTCGGCATCTCCACTCTCGACAGGAACTCTCCACAACTCCCAATCAGGGGGGCCAACCTTTGGCATTTCCGAAGAGATCCTGTCAAAGTAAATATACTGTCCATCAGGAGACCAGGCAAGATCCACAAGTCCCCAACTCCCTACTTGCACAAAGTTAAATCTTTCTTTCACATCTCCACTGTCAACCGGAATAATATTCAGCATGTGTTCCTTTTTTTTGTTCCCGTAGGGATTTTCCGAACACATCAGAGCTAGCTGCTGGCCATCACGAGAGAGGACCAAATTGTGCGTGTAATAAGGTGTGCTGTAGATCTCTCTTTCCTCCCCTGTTTTAAGATTGCGAGCCAAAACATGAGTGACTTTTTTCTCTCGATCAAACCGGACAAAATACAGCGTATTGTTATCAGGGGCAAGATTGGATGCCTGCCCATGTTTCGCTTCCATTAATAGGCTAAAATCTCCGGTTTGTACATCGACCTTATACAACCCCTCACCCAACACAGAAACAATTAGGTAACGGCCGTCAGGGGACCATCGGGGAAGCGCCACTTGACTTTTATACGGAATTTCACGGATTTTTCCTGTTTCCACAGAATAAATGCAGAGAATCCGGCGGTCCGATGGCCTCCGCTGGGAAATATAAACAATGTGTTTTCCATCGGGTGACCAGACGGGCCCATGGTTTTTTCCCTCGAAGGTTAGGGCCAATTTTTTTGGCAAACTAATAATTTCGCCAGTCATTGGATTTATGGAAGCGGTGTAAATATCAGATCGTAACCCCCCGCCAATGGTGTAATAAAAAGAGCCGTTTCGTGTGATTCCTAGAGGATCGATGGCACCAATATCCCTCCGCAAAAGAACAGGATCTCCTTTTTGTTTTCCGTTTTCAACAGCAATGAGCCATAAGTCTATCGTTCCTGTTCGCTCGCTTTTAAAAATGATCATCTTTCCATCCGGTGACCACCCGACAAGGGATTCATGAGCGGGGTGAGGGGCTAATGAAACATCGATCGTCCCATCCACTGAGAATAAAAAGATGTCATGATTGGGTGAATCTGCATTTTGTTGGGAATCATAAGCGATGTATTTCCCATCAGGCGAGAATTTGCCTCCTTTAGGATTATTATGAGGTTCTAAAATGTCGATCTCTTTGATGATACGCAAAGAACCATCTGCAGCAGACACGAGCCCGAATTTAAATGGTTTTTCAAGGAGCCGGACCAAGATGTGCTTTCCATCAGGAGTCCAGTCACAAGGCCCGACCCAGGAATCATAATACCCGACACGGTGAAGGATATGAGGTTCTTTATCGCCGATCTCGATGACACGGAGGTCATAGTATTTCTCCTGATCATTTTCCCAGCAGTAGGCTATCTGCGTGGAATCTGGTGACCAACTGGAGCCATAGGCGCTTTCTTGACTTCCTTTCTCACGCTCTTTTTCCGTTAGGTTATGAGTTTTCCCGGTCGCCAGTTCCCGGTAAGCGAGATCCCCCGTATCCCAATCCACATAAGACAGATATTTGCCATCCGGAGAAGGGGCACCTTCAATATCCCATTTGAGCTCTGACCAAACTGGCCGAATTCCAGACTCCGTCTCCCCTTTTTCCACAACTGATTTTGCCTTCGCAAGGATGGACAGCTTTTCTTTCGCGGTTTTAACCGCTTCGGTTTGTGCAGGATAATTATCGACAACTTTTTGGAAAGCCTTTTGGGCTTCGCTCAAACCCAATTTTTCATAACAAAAGCCGATCCGCAATTGAGCCTTCGCCGCCAGGGCTTCATCTTTGGCTTCCGCTATTACTTTTTTGTACAGTGTGATGGCTTCCTCGAGATTGCCTTCTGCACGTTCTTTGGCCAGCGCCTTCTGAAACAGATCATAACCGTTTTGCACGGCAAGGGTTGCAAAGCTAAAAGCGAATAATAGAAAAACCACAGTCAGGATTGCTGATTTTTTCATCTCTGCCCCCCTTTGCTCCCTTTTTTTTCTGCTGGGAGGAAATTCTCCATCATCCAAACATCCTTGATTCTTTGGATCGAGCTGAAAACAATTTGTTGCCCATCCGGGTGAACGGACAGCCAGTTCATTCTCTGCATCGACAACCCCAGGTTCTGCGGCTCACCTCCATCAACAGCTGTTCTCCACATCTCATCTATTTTTCTATAAGGTAGTTGATAAGATACGTAAATTAATTCCTTCCCGTCGGGCATCCACGCGATCGTTGAAATCTGCTCTCCCCTTTTTTTCATCCGCCACACTTCACGGGCTTCACCTCCGTCGGCTGGCACAACCATAAGCACTGGAGACCATCCTTTATTAAAAGCCAACAATTTGCCATCCGGTGAAAGGGCCAATTCATGGGCAAAAAAAGAATTTCGACCACTTATATAAGATGGATTGAACTCGCCCCTATAAATTTCTTTTTTTTCTTTGGTTTCAAGATCATAGGCTATGATTCGGGCTTCTTTTTGTTCGTCCTTCTTGTGGGTGTAGAAAATCTTGTTTCCGTCATGGGACCACTCGGGTTCACTGAGTCTATCTCCGAAATCAAATTGAATTATGGATTCAACTTTTCCAGTCTGTGGATCAATTTTGTATAATCCCTCCTTGCTTTCTTCTTCACTCCCCACAGCAAGAATAAATTTCCCGTCAGGCGACCAGCGGGTTCCCCATATATATCGTAGCTCAGGCATAATTTCATGTTCTGCACCCGTCTCCATCGAGCGGATACATAAAGGAGATTTCGAGGCAGCCCGATCATACCCAGCATCACGTATCGAAACATAGGATAAAAATTTTCCGTCTGGTGACCACTCAGGAAACACGTTTCTGCCCACAAAACGTTGTGTTGCTTTTTTTGGAGGAGACAGAATTTTATTCCCAGTATCCAGTGCAGCTGTGTAAATATCCATCAAACCGCTCTGTAATAAATAATAGAAAGAGCCCTTTTCTGTGAAACCCAAAGGCCACACAGCCCCGATATCACCCTTGATCAGCTTCGGATCGCCTTGTGGTTTGCCCTCGATAACATCGATAGCCCAGATATCCCACGTTCCGCTCCGGTCACTTGCAAAAACAAGTGTTTTCCCATCGGGGGACCACCCAAGCGCTAGATCATCATCTGGATGAGAGGCAACAGGGACTTCGCTGCTTCCGTCTGCAGAAAGAATAAAGATATCACGAGATCGAGATCCTCTCTCTGGCTCAAAATTTCCGGCAATAAATCGTCCGTCAGGTGAAAATATTCCCAGTCCCCCGGGTTCGCTGCTTGGTGTTTTTTCATATTCTTTAAGAATCCGAACTGAGCCATCTCGAACAGAAATTAAAACTGCTTGGAAGGCCCCATAATTTTTTGCCAAAGCAGCCAAAATGGTATTGCCATCGGATGACCAGTCGATAGGAAAAACTTGTTCATCACCCTTGGACTTATAAAGGACATTTGGTTTAGCGTTGTTGGAACCAATAACACACAATTCAGAGTACTTCTTCCTGTTATAGACTATCTGTCTTCCATCAGGGGACCACACGGGAAAATTACCTTTTATGAATGATTCTGTACCCTTCTCAGAAATTCCTTTTTTCTTTCCAGTAAAAAACTCACCTGTTATGTAGTGTCTTTTTTGGGTTGCAAACTCATATGCTGCGATTTTCCCCTCTATATCCGAAATGGATAAATACCTGCCATCAGGAGATACTTCCCCCAGATTTCCTCTGCCCAGTTTGGGGGATTCCCAAATCTTCCGGATATTGAATTCCTTGAGGTCTTTTTTTGCAACGGCTTTAATTCTTATAAGGTTGGACAATTTTTCCTTTGCGACTTTAACAGAATCAACCTGTTGAGGATAATTATCGATTACCATCTGGTAAGCTTTCTGCGCTTGCTTTTCTTTTTTTTCTCCTAATTTCTCAAAACAAATGCCGATGCGGAGCTGAGCTTTGGCAGATAAAGATTCATCTTTCGCTTCTTTGACAACTTGCTGGTAGAGAGCTATTGCTTCTTCAAGATTTCCCTCAGCTCGCTCTTTTGCCAATGCTTTTTGAAACAGATCATAGCCGTTTTGTGGGACAATACTTCCGAAGCTGAAAGCCAATACGATGAGAACCCCTAACACGATCGATGTTCTTTTCATTTTTCACCTCCGATTAAGTTTTTTGACATCAGTCTAAACTTAATGCTTTCAGCCTCATCATGTGTCATGAAGTTGTTGAGATAATGTCATTTGTTTGCAAAATTTATTTCATAAAATTGTCTGATTCTTGTCATGAAAATGTCATGGCTCAAGAACCAGCTTGTAACCCACTCCGTGAACTGTGATCAGGTGGCGGGGCTTTGAAGGATCATCCTCGAGTTTGGTGCGAAGCAAAGCAACATGATTATCCACAGTCCGTGTCGTCGGATACTGGTCATATCCCCACACCTCATCCAGGAGTTCATCTCGAGTGATCACCTCACCTGCCCGGGCAGCTAATAGACGGAGTATGCCAAATTCTTTACGCGACATCTCCAGAACTTTGTCTCCTTTTCGAGCTTCAAAACACTTGAAATCAACCGAGATTTCGCCAAAGTGCAAATCACTGGGCAAATCTCCTGTTTTGGCCTTCTGAATTCTACGAATAATGGCCCGAATCCTTGCCAATAGTTCTGGAACCGAAAAGGGTTTGGTAACATAATCATCGGCTCCCATATCCAATCCCACAACACGATCCATTTCTTCACCCCGAGCTGTCAACATCAGGATAGGCGTTGTGACACCTTCATGCCTCACCTTACGGCACAATTCATAACCATTCATCTTGGGAAGCATCAAATCCAGTATGATCAAGTCGGGTTTTTTCTCCTTGATCAGATAATAACCTTCTTCTCCATCTGTAGCGGTCAGCACCTCATAAGATTCATATTCAAGATTGTCCTTGAGCCCGCGCAGGATAGCGGCATCATCTTCGATAATCAAAATGCGTTTCATTATCCGGTCTCCAACGGAACATAAATTGAGAAGGCACTTCCTTTGCCCAAAGTGCTCTCGATTTCGAGTCGGCCCTTGTGAGCCTCAACGATGTGGGAAACAAGGGCCAAACCCAGGCCGGTGCCGACGATGCGTTCATTCTCGGGCGAAGGGACACGGTAGAATTTATCAAAAATCCTATGCTGCTCTTGAGGATCGATGCCGATGCCGTGATCGACCACTTTGATCACGGCATGGTTTTCCTCTTTTTGCAAACGCAAACCAATGTTTCGAGATTCACCCGAGTATTTCATGGCATTGTGGAGAAGATTCAAGACAGCCTGTTCAATGGCATCTCGATCCACACAAACATCGGGCAAGCCTTCTTCTGTTTTGACTTCGAGAGAGAAACCCTGCTGGCTGAGAGGATACTCCATAGCACGAGCTGCTGATTGTATTATTGCGTACAAGGAGGTTTGTTCAGGATGGTAAATTCTTTTTCCCTGCTCGATCTTGGAAAAATCAAGCACATTGTTAAGCAGTCGGGTCAAACGTTGACTCTCGTTGACTATCGTATCCAGGTATTCTGTGTGTGCTTTTGGATCTTTAGAGCGGCCCATACGCATAGTTTCGGCAAACATCCGGATGGCTGTCAACGGAGTCTTGAGCTCGTGGGAAACGCTGGAGACGAATTGAGACCTCATCTCTGCCATCCTGACCTCACGGCGCACATCCCGCCATAGGAGATAGGCGCCGAATAGAGTGACCCCCAGGATCAAAAGCAGAGCAAGCAAATAAAAAATGGGTTGGACAATCCAGAGTTCTGAAAACAGAGCCTCTTGATTATCAGCAAATACCATCTTCATTCCCGGAAAATTTAGCCCCAAAGATAATCCTTCAGGATCGTCTTCGCCGACCAATTCATAATCAACAGGAAATGTCTCGGCAAAACCACTATCTTGTTGAAGAGAAGCAAGAATATCTTCGACATCAACCACAATCACAAGAGGAGGTTTTTCGGAAAGGGACGGGGCAAGACCAACCAACCAGCTATTTTCTCCATAAGCAATCCAAACAGGCTTATCTTCATTGCGGGATCTTCCTTGGTTAGTTGACAGTCCTAAGGTTAGAAAATCATTCTGCAGAGCTAAGGCCTGTTCTTGCTTTTGGATGTACTTTTGAAGCAGAAGTTTACACTCCTGGACAATCTTTTGAATAGAAACATTTTGAGTCTTAGTGTCCAGTTTTTCGATCGAATCCGACAGCAGATAGGATGCACCAGGCGATAACCAATACTTCTGATTCATTTCTTTCTGGACGCTTTTAATGATCTCTTCATAGTTTTCACTCAATTCGAGCAGGCGCCCGGCTGCATACAAAGAAAGGGGGATTCCATATTCATCTGACAGGTTGTAAGGCAAGCTCAAAAGCTTTCGGTAGTGTAATAGGGCATCTGTATTGTTTCCCGATTTCCAAAAAGTCCGAGCCAGCAGCAATCGTGCGTATTCTTTTTGCACGGAGTGGTTCGCTCCGTTTACAGCCTGGCTGTACAGCCTGGCTGCACGGGCAAAATCTTTCTGCACAAATTCTTCTCTTTCGCCAGAGCGAATTTTCCGAATATATTCCGAATCATTTAAGAGCTGCCCATTTCTTTCTATTTCTCTGTTCCGCTCCCAAGGCAGAATGAGTTTACGCCCTTCCACAAGACCGACAAGCACAACTTCAGGATTCACATAACTGATTTCGGCCTGCAAGAAATCTTCATCTGATAAAGCACCTCTCTCCTGTAATTTGATGTTTTCCAGCATGACAAGCAGGTGTTGGCCAATATCACGCGCCAGCCGATGTTGTTCGTCCACCATTCGCTTTTGAGCCAACTCCCTTTCCTGGCCGATCATGCGTATGGTTAAAAAAACTAGAACTATGCTGGGAAGGAGAACAGCGATCAAAAAAAGGAGTATTTGTTTGCGGTGATTCCGGCCTTTCATTGCTGAAATTTTCTCTGTAATAGGAGGATATTTTAATAACAGACAGAAATCAAGATGTCACGAAAATGTCATATGGAATGGAGTCAATAATATCTTTTGAGGTCCATGCCGGAATAAAGAGAGCCGACTTCGTCCGCGTAGCCGTTGAACATCAAGGTTTCACGGCGGCCCTCTTCGCCGATACGACGTTCAGTCTTTTGTGTCCAGCGGGGATGATTGACGTTGGGATTCACATTGGCATAAAAACCATATTCTTCCGGTCTTTTTTTATTCCAGGATGTTTTGGGCATTTTTTTCCTGAATCGGATCCTCACGATCGATTTTCCACTTTTGAATCCGTATTTCCAGGGGATGACAAGCCTCAGCGGTGCGCCATTCTGGTTAGAGAGGACTTCGCCATACATCCCGACAGATAGGATGGCCAGCGGGTGCATGGCCTCATCCATCCGGAGTCCCTCGACATAAGGCCAGGGAAGCACGTCTGATTTCAACCCGGGCATCTGTTTGCGATCGTAAACCGTGGTGAATTCCATAAACTTGGCGTCGGATGTCGGAGCGCATTTTTTGATGAACTCGGAAAGCGGGAATCCGATCCAGGGAATGATCATGCCAAATGCTTCCACACACCGTAACCGGTAGACGCGTTCTTCAAGCGGAAACATCTGCAGAATCTCTTCGATATCAAACTTTAATGGCTTTTCGACTTCTCCTTCAACAGACACCTGCCATGGGCGCGTTTTGAAATCTTTGGCAAGTTTTATCGCTCCTCTCTTGCTGGTGGAAAATTCATAAAAATTGGTGTAGCCGGTCGCGTTCTCATAGGAGGTTAGTTTTTCATCAACCGTGAATTCGCCTTTTTTGGCAATATTCAGTTTTGCTTTTTTTTGCTCTTGGAAGGAAAAAAGCGAATTCGGCTTCATCAATCCCATTCCTGCAACCACAGCTGTGCTGGCAATAAACTTCCGGCGGTCCATGTAGAGCTTTTTGGGAGTTATTTCAGAAAATTTGATATCCGATCCTCTTTTTATTAGCATGGGGACCCTCCTGTCTCACCCATTCTCAACAAACATATACCACAGCCACCTGCCAAAAGAAAAGGGGACGGTTCTATTTTATTAGATCATCCTTATCAATTCCCGCTTGTTTCAGGATGGCAAGGAGAGTTCCTTTAGGAATATCCTTCCGATGAAATGGTACGGTTACCCTCTTCGCTTTTTCAGGATGGTAAAAAACCAAATGGCTTCCAGAAGAATGGTCGAGTTGAAATCCATGCTGCTCTAAAATTTTGATGACTTTTTTGGGTGTGAGAGATGGTAATTTAGGCAAATTGAATACTCAGTGTCCCTTCTAAACTATCTGAATCATCAATTATTGGTTCATTGTGTTTTTTAAGACTTTCCAAATAAGCTTTTATTGCATCCAATGCCATTATCTTTGCCTGCTCTAAGTTTGCTCCATAGGTAATGCAACCGGGGAGGGTCGGAACTGTAACAGTATATCCGCCTTCTGGTTCAGGTCTTAAAATTATTCTATACGAAAGTGTATTCATTTGAATCTCTTTCCGATCTTTATCGTCATCTTTATTATTCAAAAATATTTGGAACAAGTCAATTCACATTTTATCCAAAGCTAAAATTCGGTATCGCTTTTTTTTCTTGACAAGATACCATCATTTATTTCATACTGAGGTATGAATACTTCATACTAATTAAAGATGCTATGGGCAAAACAATTAAATTCGCGGTCAGTATGTCTGAAGAGGTATTCAAGGAACTTGAGTCTTTGCGGCACAAGACAGGATGGACGAGAAGCCAATTCATCCGGGATGCTATCCGTTCCTGGAAGGCAGAATTTTCACGACCCTCCCGAGTGAGGGAAGAAGCTGAAGAATATAAAAAGGAGGTGCCGATAGATATAGTTGATCCCGAAGAACGGCGTAGGAGAGCAATAGCGGCCGCCGGGCGTTTTCGATCGGACATTACTGATCTCTCTACAAACCATGATAAATATTTAGAAGAATCTTATACGGTGACGGCACCACAGAATGACGGAAAAAAGAAGCAGTGAATCTATGAATATTCTTGTCGATACGAGCGCTTTTCTTGCCGTTCTCGACGGAAGTGACCACAACCACACAAAAGCTGCACCCTATTGGGAAAAAATCATCAAAAGCGGCGATGTGTTGCTCTGCCATAATTACATCCTGGTTGAAATATCAGCCCTGATCCTGCGGCGCTTTGGAATGGAGGCAGTCCGCGTCTTCGAGCAGGACATCTTTCCGATTTTGCACGTCATATGGGTGACCAAGGAGATTCATTCGGCTGCTGTAAGTGCTCACCTAATGGCAGATCGGTGCTCACTGAGCCTAGTCGATTGTGTCAGCTTCGAGGTCATGCGCCGAACCGGAATACGGAAAGCATTCGCCTTTGACCATCACTTCAAAGATTATGGATACGAGCCCAACCCTGGTCAATAAGGACCGCAAATCGAGGTTTTTTTGTTTTCTCAATACTTCTTCCCATTTCCCCAGAAAGTAATGACTAAAATGAAGCGAACTTCATAATAGTCATGACTTTTCTGAAGTATAGCTCAAAATCTCGATCGAAAAAAATCGTCAAAGGGAATGAAAATGATGCCTGCCCATGAGTTTCTCGCTGATATCAATTTATCTCCAAGTTAGAAACGCAGGCTGCTGAATGTCGTTCAGTCGTATGAATAGTATGAATAAGCGTATGTGAAAAGGCCTTTTATTTTTCTTTAGGCAGGAAGTTTTCCATCACCCAGATCTCTGGAAGTCGTTGGGTTGGGCCATGAGCAGAAAAAGCAATCTGCCGTCCATCGGGATGAATGCTGATGTAAGAAATTCCATACATCGAGATCCCCAGCTTCTCGGGCTCCCCTCCTTCTGTGGCAACGCGCATCAATTCACATTTATCTTCCGACCTGTCCCAAGAAGCAAAGAGGATAAATCGGTTATCTGGAGTCCAAGCCAAGTCCCTGATCACGTATTTATCAAGATCAAGAATACATACTTTTTTAAAATCCCCCCCTGTTGCAGGGAGGACGTAGATTATATCCATATTTTGATCCATGTCTCTTTGGGCAAACGCCAATTTTTCGCCATCAGGAGAAATGCAAAAGAGTTCATGAGTGGAGTTAACAGATTGAAATATGCCGATTTCTTTTTCTCGGCCTGTCTCAAAATCGTGATGAATAATCCGATTATTGAGTATGGTCGATCCTTCGGCAATCGGCTTAACCCTTAAATAATAGATGGAATTTCCACTTTTAGACCAGCAGTGACCGTAAACATCGCTATCTTCTTCTGGTGGGATAACTGGTTCAACCTTTTTTGTTTGAGGATCGATGCTGTAAATGGCCCACTCCCATTCCCTGATGCATCCCACGACATGAATTCTGCTTCCGTCCGGAGCCCATCGCGGTTGTTGAAAAACTTTCAAATTCGGGCTGAATTCTGAATTCTCCCCGCTTTTAAGATTGTGAATACAGAGAACCGGATTAGGGAATTTTCGAGAAACACCACGATCAGAAACGTATGCCAGGCGATCATCATCGGGGGAAAAGCTAGGATCGATGTTGTACCCCTCATGAGGCAGAGACAGTTTCTCCGGACTATCGATGACTCTTCCCGACTCAGGATCGAGTTCAGCCTTGTAGATAAAGGACAGATCATTCCTGAGACCATAAAAAAATGCACCCTTATCGGTCACGCCGAGAGGTATGATAGGCCCCATATTATCCTTGATCAACACAGGATCTTTATGGGTTCGTTGTTCTGACACTCGGATGGCCCAGACTCCTATGGTTCCTGTGCGGTTGCTGGCAAAGAGCACATGCTTTCCATCTGGTGACCATCCCAAAAGATATTCGTCAGCAGGATGCTTAACCAAAGGAATCTCTTTTTTCTCATCGAGAGAGAAGAGAAAGATGTCATGGTGTACTGATTGACCTGATCTTACTTCTTTTGTGTAGGCGATGGATCGGCCGCCAGGTGAAAAATATCCTTCCTTAATTAACATGAACGACTGAAACGACTCTGTGAGCTTAAAAGTTTTGAGGATATGAAACGATCCATCCTCAATGGAAACCAGCCCCAGTTCTACTGATTCATCATCGCTTGAAAGCGGCTCCCCTGTGAAATAGGCCAAAATGTGCTTCCCATCCGGAGTCCAATCAAAAGGATAGGCATACACACCTTTCTTTTTTTTAAAGATAATCCTGGAACCGGACCCATCCATTCCTGCCACTCTGATCTCAGATGCGTTTACGTCCGACCAGTCAGTCCACACATATGCCAAATTTTTACCGTCTGGAGACCATGTGGCATCATATGCAAATCCCCCTTTATCCTCCGTGAGGATGCGGCTCTCTCCAGTGGTAAGATCTCTTACAGCAAAGTTCCCATATTTATCCTCATCCGGATAGGCATAATATCGCCCATTAGGAGAAACCGAGCTATAGACAACGATGTGCCCTTCTAGGACTTTTCGAATTTTCAATTCCTTTTCATCTGTCTTTGCCCTAAAAAAACTGGCCAGCTTTTTTTTAGCAAGGTTTACTTCCTCCACCTGATCAGGGTAATTATCCACCACACTCTGGTAGGCCTTCTTCGCCTCTTTTATCCCCAGCTTTTCATAGCATATCCCGATCTGAAGCTGAGCTCTGGCGGCAATTTTCCTGTTTTCAGGAAATTCTTTGATTATCCTGAGCAAGATCTGGATGGCTCCGCTCAAATCGCCCTCAGACTCCTTTTTGAATACGGCGGCTTCGTACAGTTCTGCGGCTGACTCTTGCGTGAGAGCATGCTGGAACGAAACCAATACAACAACACCAAAAAACACCAATAAAACCCAACAAAAAATTCTTCCATGTTTCATGATTCGAGCTCCCCGTTAAAATTCATATCACAGGGAATGCTAACAGAATAATTAAAGCTTGTGGTTAAGGTTGTGTTGAGAATAGGATGCGTTTTTGTTGCTAAAATTTCATCCATTGAATTTGTACCCCACCCCTCTGATGCTGACGATGTGTTCAGGGTTAGCTGGATCGTCTTCCAGTTTCTGCCTCAGGTGAACGATGTGGGGGTCGATGGTGCGGGGCGAGACGATGGCATCGCCCCAGGTTTTATCCAGGATGGCATCCCTGGTGAGAACCTCACCCTTACGCTCGATAAAAAAAGTGAGGAGATTGAATTCCAAAGCGGTCAGATGTAGTTTCTTTCCTGTTTTCATCACTTCATGACTTTTGAAATCGACAGACACATCCCCGAATTCATAAATCTCAGGCAACTCCTCCTTCTGGCTCACCCTCCGCAGGATGGCCTTCACACGGGCTACCATTTCCCTCGATCCTATTGGTTTGGTAACATAGTCATCCGCCCCCAATTCCAGTCCGGTCACTTTGTCCATCTCTTCGGTTTTGGCCGCCGTCAGCATCAATATCGGCGTTTTGGTTCCGGACTCTCTCAGTTTTTTGCACACCTCGAAACCATTCAATCCGGGGAGCATGATGTCCAAGATGATCAAATGATAATTCCCGGCCATGGCTTTTTTCAGGCCCTCTTTGCCGTCTACGGCCGAAGACACCCTGTATCCCTCGAATTCCAGATCGTCCTTCAATCCCATAAGAATGGTCTTGTCATCTTCAATGATCAATAGTTTTTCCATCTTCATCCGCCTTTTCAAACTTTTCGATCTATCGGGAGTATGATGGTGACCTCTGTTCCCTCTCCCAATCCGCTCTCTATAATCACCTCTCCACAATGAGCTTTGGCGATGTGAGAAACGAGGGTCAAGCCGATACCGCTCCCTTTAATGCTGCTGTCTTGGACATCCCCTGACCGGTAGAACTTCTCAAACACCCTGTCCTGATCTTCCTTGCCGATTCCGATCCCTTTATCCTCGACTTTTAAATAAATCTTACTTGGATCGGTCCAAGCGCGAAATTTGATCTTCCGGCTTTCTCCGGAATATTTCACGGCATTGTCCAGCAGATTATACAAAGCTCGGCCAAGGGCTTCTTTATCGGCAAATATTTTGGGCAATTCCTTCGATATCTCATCTTCTACTGTGAAATCTTGAGGAGCAATCTGTTCCTGAAACCGGGAAACAACGTCTTGGCACATCTCTGTCACATTTGTCTCTGCAAACTCATACTCTTTCATCCCCGCTTCTATCTTGGAGAAATCGAGGATGTTCTCGATAAGCCGGCTGAGCCGCTCGCTCTCATGTGTTATGGATTCATAATACTGCTGTTTTTTGCTTTCTTCTTTGACCCGGCCTCTTTGGAGAAGTTCTGCCAAGTAACGGATGGATGTCAGAGGTGTCCGGAACTCATGGGAAACGGTGGAGACGAACTCGGATTTCAGCTTTGCCAACCGCAGTTCTTTGGCTGTGCCTCGTATAGCCATCACTCCACCAAATAGGATGGCAATAATAACGACCACAACGGATAGAACATAAATATTCCTCCTGATTCCAAACTGCCGTTCGGCTTCGCTTGGGGAAGATTGATAAATCTTGACCATCCAGGGAGGAAAACCCTCTTCAAAATTGCATGAATAACTCAATAGAGGAGGACTTCCCTGCTCCGAGATCTCTTCCCCGGCTATCACGTTATCCCCTTCATCGGTAATTTGGACAATAAACCCCTCTTTTATGGGGAGTTTTGCCAAAATGGAAGGGAAAATTTCATTTTTTAGATATCGGTTATCGATGGTGAAGCCAAATAGGGACTGGCTATCAGGATAAGTGTAAGAAAACAAAATAAGCTTGTCGCCTGTTTTTTGAGAGAGATGAAAAAAATTTCCAGATGAGTCTTCAGCCTCGTTCTTATCTGTCACGCTAAGAGGAGCCATCTTTTGTGCGATCGTCTCGATGGTGTCCATTCTCTCCCATTTTTCGCTCTCGATCCGTTCCAGTTCTGTCCATCGAGTGGCGATGTCCTTTTCGATGTTTTCGATGTCTAACCTTTGCCTTAAGGAATCAAGTTTTTCTTTGACTTCCTTTAAATAAATATGAAACTGGGCTTGACTGATTTCCCATCTGGGTTCCAAAAGAGCATCGTAAAGTTCAAGATGCGTTTTTATACTTTCAACGTCATTATCACTATCGGAATACACTGCCCCCATTTGATAAAGGGCTATTAATGCAAAAGGAATCCCGTCCGAACTTGATTCATCTGGATAATCTCTCACAATTAGTTTGTATGTCCGTACAGCTCCTCTTTGGTTCCCGGATAACTTGTAACAACGGGCGATTCGATTGAGGAGCAGCGCTCGAGAGGTTCTATCGGAAGTCGAACGCAACACCTGCCTGTAGTTGCTGATGGCAAGGGAATAATTCCGCGTTTTGAACTCCGCAGTTTCTGCCGATTGGAATAGCGGATTATCTTCAATTTTTATAGGGCCTTTCCTAGAATAATCAGATTCTTCATTCAGGCTATAGAGTGGCTTGAAGAGGAGAAAGCTGATTCTTCCGCTGCGACCGACATAAAAGACTTCAGCGACTAAGTTTTCACTTTCTTTAATTCTTGTGGCGATATCTTCTAACTCGCTTTCATTCAGGTTGCCTTTGGTTGAGTTCAAGAGTCTGAAAGACAACTCTTCAGTCTCTCGAATGCTTACCATAACTTGTGAGTTGATAGATGCGGCTATTCTCTCCAGCTCCTGATTTATCTCTCTTTGCTTGACCAATTTTTCCCTCTCCGCTTCCCGAATAGCAAAAACCGTCAATATCACGCAAAATATCAAAACGATGGCGGCAAACAAGATTATCGCCCTTTTTTGCCAATCCAATTTTAGATTCATCTATGACTCGCCCCAGATTTACTGTCTATAATAAAAAACCCTGTGTATTTTTACAAACGGATGATACCAGATATTTTAATAAGAAACATTAATTTTGAATTGAGTTATGGTTAAGTTTTGGTTGAGATTTAATAATCTCTCAGTCTTAGTCTTCGAACCTTGAAAATTTTTTGCTAAATTATAGCAACACTTTTTCAGCAACTATTTTTCAGCAACGTATGTATGCTTAATCCTTTATTTAGATGAACCCCGTGTCTCAAAATCTCATACAAAATATCCGATGCAAATTTTGTATTGGTCTATCATTGATAGGCCGGATTGTGTTGAGTTTTAGTTGCCTGTTTACTTATCTGGAGATTTATGTTCGGTACAACATAGCCACAGGACAACGACGACGGCTACAGCGAACAAAGCGATGGAGCTGAAACTGACAATCCGGAAGGCTGAACCCAACATACCCATTAGAGTGGCATCAGGAGTCATTACCCCTCCCCATTTATTTCGAAGGGGGATGGCTCTGACGAAAGCCGCCCCAAATCCATCCCTCATCATTCACAGAAACAATATAAGGCTTTTATCCACCCAATGTGTTAAGGAATTGTTGAGATTTTATGAAGATTTCATGAGTTATCTTTTCACTCTTATAACAAAATAAGCAAAATCCCGAATCAATTGTCACGAAAATGTCATATTTTATAAAAAAAATAGAACCGTCCCCTATTTTTTGGGAAGGAAGTTTTCCATCACCCAGTATTCGGGATAACCGTAGGTAAATCCTTCAGAATTAAAGACAATCTCCTTGCCGTTTGGATGAACACACGGATCATCCGGGTCGACCATTGAAATGTCCAAAACTTCCAGCTCACTTCCTGAAAACGGCACGCGGCACAATTCCTGTTTCAATACAACTTTTTTTGCGGCATGAAAAAAAAGAATATATTTGCAGTCGGGTGTCCAGGCCATTTCGATGGGGGCGCCTCCTTTTTGGCTGAATTTGCAGAGTATGCGTGATTCTCCACCTTCCGTTGGGATAACCATTAGTTCTCTCTCAAAATCACGCCCCAAGTGGGCTATCCATTTACCGTCGGGAGAAAGAGAAAATGTGCCAAAATTGATATCTGTGTGGTGAATGACCTCCTTTTTTCCCGGTTCCAAACTGTAACGATAAATCTTATCCTTTACTCCCTTCTGCATTCGAACATAATAAAATGCCTTTCCATCTGGGGCCCAATCAATTACTGAATAAGCGCCTTCTTCGGCTCTGTTTCCTTCTGGAATAATGGGATGTATAATTCCGGTTTCCAGATTCACCTGGTATATCCCTTGATGCTGTTGACGGGGTAGTACCGTTACAAGAATGGTGCGGCTATTCGGAGACCAACGAGGAAGGATCGCGTTAAATTGAAGGGGATAGATCTGTTCATCACCTGTCTTAAGTGAGTAGATACGAAGGCTCTTTTTTTCCCGATGGCTGCTGAGATAAGCAAGCTTTTCTCCATCGGGCGAAAAAACAGGAGATCCATTTCGACCTTGCTCGGGAAGATTCATTTTTTTTGGCGCCCCCAGAATTTCTCCTGTTTTTGGATCGATGCAGGCTGTGTAGATGTCTTCCATGTATTTTGATGTCATGTAAAAAAAAGAGCCGGTTTTGATGAAACCAAGGGGTGAGCTTCCTCCGATGCCCTTTTTGACAAGCTCCGGGTCTCCGTCGACCTTGCCATCATTAATCGGAACCAGCCAAGCATCAACAGATCCCAAACGAGAGCTTTGGACAAGAATCCCTCGGCCGTCCGGTGGCCATCCAAGGACTTCATCATTGGAAGAATGATTGATCAAAGGGATATCGATTCCATCTTCGACCGAGCAAATATAAACATCATATTCAGAGCTGCTTCCTTTTTGGGGCTTATTATAGGCCACAAAGCGACCGTCAGGAGAAATGCGGGCATTCATCTGCTGCCAGCCCTTTTTGATATCCTTCACTGTGCCGTCCTTCAAAGACAGCAGAGCCAATTTGATTCCATTATCTACGTATCCTATTAATATATGTCCTCCATCGGGGCACCAGTCAAAAGGCCATGCCTCAGCCTTATTGAAAACTGTGCGGATTCTTTTCTCCTCTATGTCGATAATTCTCAGATCCTCAAAGGATCTGTTCCACCAGTCATAGACTATTTTTTTCCCGTCCGGCGACCATCTTGAAAACAGTGGATATCCTTCCTCTTTTTTCTGATCGGTAAGGCGCTGCTTTTTCCCGGTTGAGAGATCTCTGATGGCCAAATCATTTGTCTCCCAATCCACTATCGAAACATATTTTCCGTCGGGAGAAACGGCACCCAACCATCCGTCATACAGAAGTTCAGGACCGGATAATAGCTGCCGTTCTCTCAGCCCTTTGTCATCGGGAGCGGTCCGGGCTTTAGCAAGTGAGGATATTCTTTCTTTGGCTATCTTGACTTGTTCGGACTGAGAGGGATAATTATCGATCACCTTTTGAAAGGCTTCTTGGGCCTGTTTAATACTTTTTTGTCCCAGCTTTTCGTGACAGATCCCGATTTGGAGCTGTGCTTTTGCGGCAATATCCAAATTGTTTGGAAACCGCTCCACTATCTCGTGGAAAATCTTTATGGCACCCTCCATGTCGCCATCGGCGTTCTTTTTGAAAACCGCCGCTTCATACATTTCCTCGGCGGACTGCTGCACACTGGCCGCAATGATCAGGCCAAGAAAAACCGCCAAGAAAAGGACTCCCAATAAACTCCTTAAAATTGAAACTTTGACTTTGTTCATAAAATTCCTCCTTTAATTCTTTTCAAGGAGTATAATAATGCTTTTTTTTCGCTCTGTGGTTACGATTGAACAGATTTTGCATTGAGTTTCTGTGGAGTTTATCTCACTTCTCGAATCTGTACCCGACTCCCCTGATACTGATGAGGTGCTGAGGATGGGATGGGTCCGGCTCGATCTTTTTCCTCAGATGAACGATGTGCGAATCGAGCGTCCGCGGAGAGATGATAGCATCTCCCCAGGCTTCATCGAGAAGATCATTCCGTCTCACCACCTCCCCTTTTCTTTTGATAAAGAATTCCAGCAGCCTGAACTCCAGTGCGGTGAGATGAACCTCTTCTCCGGACTTGAGGACTTCATGGCGTCTGAAGTCAACCGAAACATCACCGAATTTGAAGATATCCTCGACCTTTTTCTCTTCCCCTGCCCGCCGCAGGATGGCCTTCACCCGGGCCACCATCTCCCTTGAACCCACAGGCTTTGTGACATAATCATCAGCCCCCAGCTCCAACCCCATGACTTTATCTATCTCCTCTGTTCTGGCCGCAGTAAGCATCAAAATGGGGGTATTCACATCTTCCTCTCGCAGCTTTTTGCATATTTCAAAGCCGTTGAGCTCCGGAAGCAGGATATCGAGAATGATAAGCTGAAAATCTCCTTTTCTGGCCAGCATGTATCCATCCCTCCCATTATCAGCAACAGCGACTTCATAACCCTCAAACTCCAGGTCATCCTTCAAACCCATGAGGATGGTTTCGTCATCCTCAACGATCAATACTTTAGCCATCTTGCTTTCCTTTCGGTAAAATTGGCATTTTTAGTGTCACCCTAGTTCCCTGACCCAAATCGCTCTCTATCATCACTTGACCGCCGTGGGCTTTGACAATGTGGTCAACAAGGGTGAGGCCAATACCGCTCCCTTCAATGTTTTTAGAGGCAGGTTGGGACGAACGGAAAAATTTCTCGAATACTTTTTTTTGGTCGTCTTTGCTGATTCCTGCACCCATGTCCTGGACTTCCAGAAACACCGCTTCTTCCTCAAGGAAGGCTCTCAAATGAATCACAGGATTTTTCCCCGAATATTTCACAGCGTTGTCGAGGAGGTTGAATAACGCCCTGGAGATCGCTTCTCTGTCCGCATGAATAACAGGCAGGGGATCCTGAATCTCACATTCAAAGGTCATTTTTTTATTCGCCATATATTCCTTGAACCTGTTTGATACGTCCTTGACCATTTCTTTGACAGACAAATCTTCGAACTTGTATTCCTTCATTCCGGCCTCGATCTTTGAAAAATCGAGCATATTCTCGATAAGCCGGCTCAGGCGTTCACTCTCCTTGTTGATCTTGCCGTAATAGATCTTTTTCTTGTCCTCCCCTTTAACCCGCCCTCCATCGAGCATCTCGGATAAATACCTAATGGACATCAAAGGAGTCCTGAATTCATGGGATACAGTGGAGACAAACTCCGATTTCAACCTGGCCAATTCCACCTCTTTGGCCGTGCTCCTTATGGCCATAAATCCACCCAAGAACAAAACCGCCATTACAACCGCAACAATCAGAATGTAAACATTTCGCCTCAGATTGTACTGCCTGTCCACGGAGTTAGGGAATTTTTGGAAAATGCGGATTTGCCAGGGTGGGAAATCTTGATTGAATCCCAAAACAAAAGGTAAACCGAGATCGGCTCTCCCAGAAGTCGGATCTTCATCTCCGGAGATACTCCGTCCGGCGGGATCGATAATCTGAACAAGCCACTCCTCAGGGATCGGAATCATGTCTTGAATCATGGGCAGTCGATCTTGAATCAATACGGCGTTATTGACTCGGATTCCCAGGACAACATCTTTCTGAACAGTTGCGGCAGTTATGAGGAAGAGGACATCGCCGATGATTTCGGAGAAACGGGAAAATTCCATCCTGTCGCTGTCGAACTCAAATAATCTGGCTTGGACAACAGGAATGATCTTTTTGATAAGATCCTCTTCCTCCGTTAAAACTTTGAGCTTGGCATCTGCCTGTCTTTCCAGATCATCCCAGCGGTTCTGGAACTTTCCGTTCTCATCTGGCAATTTGTTCTCACTTTTCCACAAACCGCCCATTTCTTGAATTCTATTTCGATAAAATTGAAAATGCGTTTTGTCCAGAGGCCACTCAGAGCCCACCAGACGAGCGTAGAATTCCAAAATGATCTTTCCGGCTTTCTCCGGCTCAGTCTTTTGGGTGATTCCCTCTATCTGGAAATAGGCGATGATCCCAAGGGGAACGCCATCGGAGCTCAATTCTTGAGAATGATTATTAAGGATAATGTTGTATATTTTCAAAGCCTGGCTTAATTTTCCCGATTTCAGGTAGCATCTGGCAAGGCGGTTCAAAATCAGCGCCCTGGAAGAATCATCCGGGACTGAATCGAGCAGTGTTTTGTAGGACTGAATGGCCAGAAGCAGATCTAGGGTTGCTAACTCGGCCGATTCCGCTCTTCTAAAGAGTTCGGTGCTTTCAATTTTTCCCAGATTTTTCGCAGCCAGGCGTCTCCTCTCTGATGTGAGATACAAGGGATTTTTAAGGGGAAAAGCCAATTCACCGTTCACCCCGGCTAAAAAGATGTCGCCGATGAGATCTTCGTTTGCGGCACTCAGGCGGCAGACACCTGACAAATCTTGTTGGCTTTCCTTATTTAGCAAATCTGCGATGGCAGAGGCCATTTCTTTTTCAACATCTGAAAACAGAGAGTCGATTTCTTCTTTAAACAGAGTGGCATATCTCTGTTGCTCTCTTTCCAGATTCCTCTCCCGCGCCAGTTTTTCCCGCTCTGCCTCCCGGACGGCCAATGTGATCAGTATAAAGCCAATAACCAGAGTGACTCCGGTCAGAATAATTGTGGCTTTTTTCTGCCAGTTCAATCTAAAACCCATCCTCGGAAAACATTATAGTACAAATGCATGCCAAATGTGTTGAGAACAGGTTGAGTTTAGGTGGATTTTTCTGAAAAAAAAAGGGGATGGTCCTATTTTCTTCAAGAAGAAAATAGGACCATCCCCTTTTATTTATCTTTATTTATTTTTTGGGATGATGTTTTTGTAGATCAGGTGTTCGCTTCGGTTGTGCATCAGAACAAAAACCACCTGTTTCCCGTCGGCCGACCAATCAGCCACGCGTATTGCACCGCCTCTGGGAAGGTCTTTGCTCAGATCATATTCCTCGACAGAACCTTCAGATACCGAGAAGACACGCAAGGATAGACGTTCTTTTTCGTCCCCTTCCATAGGACCGGCAGTCATGAATCTCTGTCCATCAGGAGACCAGGAAAGAGAGAGGTAATTTTTTGATGCCATCATAAGGCTTTCACCAGTCTCCAGATCGACGACCCTAAGCCTTGTGTTAGATTCCCGAAAGGGCCGTGTGTTGGATTCCAGAAAAGCCATCTTTTTGTTATCTCTGGAGCACTCCAGGGACATGAAGTTGACCTTATTGCCCTCTTTCGGCCTGTAAACTAAGCGCTCTTCTCCCGTCTCCAGGTTGTGCTCAATAATGCCAGCCCCATCCTCGACAAGACCATTTTTGCCGTAAAGAATGATCTTTCCACTTCCAGCAAAGTCCAATGGTCTCCAACCCCTTACATTAGGGAGAGGATTTGTCTCCCACGTATCTGTATCGAAATGCAAACTCAGGAGAACATTTCTTTTTTTATTTCTGCCATAGATTCCAACTCCGCTGCTGTCCGGTTTCCACCTTATCATCATGGGATTAAATCCTTTGGGCATTCCAAATTCCTGAGTTTGGCCTTTTTCGCCCTGGGTCACAACCAAGAAGCCCTTGTCATCAGCAACAAAATCTCCCCTGAGAAATGCGAGACGGTTTCCCTTAGGGGCAAAAGCTGGTGTAGAATTGGAGCCGGCAGGCAAATAATCCAGCTGCCTGGGTTTTCCGGCCGGTTCACCGGTAACAGGATTCACATCCAACTGAAAGATATCCCGTATCCTGATCCAGCTCCAGGAAACTAAACCGTGGTCGGTCCAGTTCCCGAACAGATCGTTGGCCATGCCTTCCCGTATAAGGAAGGGAGCGCCGATAGGCTTCCCGCCTTCGACAGCCACTCCCCAGAGAGCCCAACTCCCATGTCTGTTGCTCAAAAAGACGATGTGTTTCCCGTCAGGAGACCATCTGGGTGTCCTGTCAGTTGCAGGATTCGGAGACAAAGGCCATGGCGTTTTTCCTTCAAGAGTTGTTATGAACAGGTCGCTTTCTTCACCGGGGAGAATATCCGTATAAACGATGAACCGTCCGTCCGGAGAAACACTTGCCGTGGCCCGGCTCTTTCCGTAACTATCCACCTGTCCCTGAAGGGAAACGAGTTCTGTGAACTCCCCACCTCTGCTGGGGACTAGACCGAGTTTCTGGTTATTATCTGCGTCTGCCTTGATTGTCAATATGGATGCTCCGTCAGGCATCCAGGCGTAGGGGGTGAACCGATCCGTATCACTTCGTATCAAAATACGCGTTTGACCGTCTAGACTCGAAACACTCAAGTTGTTGTCCTCCTTACCTGAAAAGGAAACCAGATAAGCGATTTCCTTTCCGTCTGGCGACCAGACAGGATTGTAAGTCCAATAGTACTTGTCCAACCATTCAAAATTCTCATCCATCTGTTCAAAATTGGTGATATAATCGCGCCCCTTCTTTCCCAGATGGCTGACGACGATGTTCTGACCATCGTCGATGTGAACTCCTACCATCTTTGTTCCATCGGGCGAAATATCGAATGGTTCGTTCATACCAAATCTAGTCTTTGTGACCATGAGTCCTGCCGGCTCTTCTTTTTTGAGCTCGGCCAACCGGGCTCGAACCACGGCCACTATCTTTTTATGACCCGAATATCTTTCAAGCACAAGCTCGTAGGCTTTGGTCGCCTCGGCCTTTCCCAGCTTTTCGTAGCACAGTCCGATCCTCAGTTGGGACTGGGCAGCGAGGGTTTCGTTTCCACCCTCAGCCACCACTCTATTGTAAAGCTCGATGGCTTCCATTAATTTTCCTTCGTTCCGCTCAAGCCGGAGTGCCTTCTGAAAAAGGTCCTCTCCTGATTGAGTGAACGCTCCCAACAAAACCGCAAAAACAAGAATCCCTGTCATCCCGAACCATGTTGATTTTTTTTTCATTGTTTGCCTCCTCGGATTGATTTCATTCCGAAGATACACTTTTTGAGTCTCTGGTTTGTCATGCACATGTAAGAATTTTGTAATTGTTTTGTAAGGATTCTATCCTCATGTTTTTTCATCATCCCAAACCAATTTGTATCCGACACCATGGACAGTTATCAGATATTGAGGAGCAGAGGGGTCCTCTTCGATCTTGGATCGGAGCTGGGCAAGATGGTTGTCCACAGTCCGGGTGGTAGGGTACTTATCATAGCCCCATACTTCATCTAAGAGTTCATCCCGGGTGACGACATCACCCTCATGGGTTGAAAGACACCTTAATATACCAAACTCTTTAGGGGTGAGGCTCAAAGATTGCTCCCCCTTTTGAGCTTTGTACTTCTTGAAATCCAGAAAAATATTCCCTAATTGTATCGAATCCGGAGGTGCTTTCTCTGTTTCCTCTCCCGGCCTTCTTCTAAGGAGGGCTCTGACCCGAGCAAGGAGTTCCGGCAAAGAGAAAGGCTTGGTGACGTAGTCATCCGCTCCTAAGTCCAGTCCCTGTACCTTATCTGGCTCTTCTCCCCTGGCGGTCAGCATTAAAACAGGGGTTATGTCTCCCGCATCTCTCAGCTTCTTGCATAGAGTGAATCCGTCCATTTTGGGAAGCATAATATCCAATATGATGAGATCAGGACTCTTTTCTATAGCCGTTTCATACCCAGACTCGCCATCGGTAGCAGTGAGAACGTCATAGGATTTGAAGATCAGTACATCTTTAAGACCATTCAGGATGGATATGTCATCCTCGATGATCAAGATCCGTTTCATTTGGCCTCCAGGGGAAGAATTAGGGAAAAGGTGCTTCCTTCTCCAGAGTGGCTGAAAACTTCCACCTTGCCTCCATGGGACTTGGCGATATGGGAAACAATGAACAGACCCAGACCCGTCCCTGGAATTTCCTGGTTTTCGATCCCTGGCACTCTGAAGTATTTCCCAAAAATTTGATCTTTGTTCTCCTCAGATAATCCGATTCCATGGTCGATGACATCGACTTGGGCCATATCTCCATTTCTGTGAAGTTTTAAGATGATTTCCCGGCTCTCTCCTGAATACTTCATCGCATTATGGAGGAGGTTGAGGACAGCCTGTTCGAGAGCGTCTCTGTCGGCAAGGATAGGGGGAATTCCTTTTTCCACATCAACCTTTAAATCGAATCCTTTCTGATCCATCGGAAAGGCCATGGTCTTCTCTGCCGCATGGATGACCTCTTCGAGAGATGTGGCTACAAAACTGTACGTCCGAGTTCCCTGTTCTATCTTGGAGAAGTCCAAGACATTGTTGAGAAGCCGACTCAGGCGCTCGCTCTCGCTGATTATAGTTCGCAGATACTCCTTTTGTGCCTCAGGCCGCTTCTGCACTCCCATGGTCAAAGCCTCGGCAAACATGCGTATGGATGTCAGTGGAGTCTTGAGTTCGTGGGAAACACTGGCTGCAAAATGGGATCTCATTTCCGCTATCGCCAGCTCTCGACTGACATCGCGCCAGAGCAAGTAACCCCCGAAGGCCGTGAATCCAACGACAAGGATCAGGATCAACCAATAAAGGATGGGGAACGGGAGGGAAGACTTGATCCAGGCAGCCACATCGGTCTCATCGAATTGGAGCCGGAATCCTTCAAACGCCCCTCCGGGAGAAAAGTCTTCTCCGGCAGGACTCAAAACTATCCGACAGGAACCAGGAAATGTACCAGCCAAACCTGCTTCTTCTATCACGGCGCTCAAAACTAGAGGCCCATGAAATGCAAAGATTACCTGCGATTGACCCTCATCGAACTCCTGAATGCCGACGATCCAGGGGATATCTCCATGGGACTGCCAAGTTGATGCATATTCGGCGCTCTCCTGGGAGATGCGTCGCAGCATCCAACTCGAGACAAAGCCTTTAAGCGACTCGAGCCTCTTTAGATCTTGCAGTAAGTTATCTACTGATTGTATTAGATCCTTTATCCTCTCAAAAAGGCGCGAATCCTTTGACTTGTCTTGAACTTGATCAGTGATATCCTGGATAAAATAAAGCGCTGAGGAAGGAAGCCAACGGCTTTCTTCCAAAAGATCATCAATCCGGTCAAGGATGGGCTTGCTTTCTGTGCTCAATACAGAAAAGCGATCGGCACCATATAGAGAAAAAGGGATTCCGTATTCATCGGTTAGATTTCCCGGTTTGCTGAGAATCTCAGTGTAAACCTTTCGGGCTCCTTCCTCATCACCCAATTTCGACAAAACCCTGCCTTTTTGAAGCAGGACAGAACATTTTTGGGAGGGTGAAGCCGCTGAGGATAGAGCTCGATTCAGAAAGGAAAGGGCAAGCCGAAGATCGTTCTTTTCGAATTCGGCCTGTTGGGCCTGACGCATGAGTTTATCCGAAGGGTTCATTCCTAAAAACAGTTTTTGTTCTCCAGCTCCTTCCCAAGGCATCAGGAGTTCATTTTCCTTTATGAATCCCACAAAAACCAATTCAGGATGTTTTCTGTATAATAACTGGATACGGGAAGGATCCGAGGCCAAATCTTGCAGAAGGATCTTTTCCGATTTTTCCAGTCCCAGGGCCAGGTGCCGGCCGATCTCTTCTGCCTTTTGCTGTCGGACCTCTATTGCCCGCGTTTTTCTCAACTCAATGTCCTGGCGGTTCAAGCGGACGATGAAAACAAGAAGAACGAGAGCAGGCAGAAGGACGGACAATCCAAAAAGGATGATCTGCTTGCGCCGGCTTCTCTTTAACCGCCAGGAGGGAAGAGAATACATGGATGTATTCTATCATTTCCCTATCCCTAATTGTCATGGAATTGTAAAGATTTTAATTAACCTGAATTATTCATAAAATCTGCCGATAACATTTTCTATTACAGCAATATCAGGAACTTATCCTGATATTGCTGTAAATTATTATGAAAAAACTTTTATCCATTTTATCGGCATTTTTTTACCCTCCGGGCGAGCCAATCTCACTACACCGGCTTCTTTGTAGCCCATTCGCGGTAGTTCACTACAGCTTCATGGGCCACTGCATCGCCGTTGCAGCAACCTTGACTCGTTAATAATCCAAGCTAATAAAAAGGGACGGTTCGGACCTTCCCCTTTTTTTTATTTGTCGTAAATCTTCTTAAGCTCCTGAACCAGGTTCTCGATCACTCTGATTTCCAATTCTCGTTCACGAATGGCAACCGCTATTTGTTGTCCATCAGGGTGAATACTGAAAACTTCAGCTCTATTTTTCGACTGCCAGACTTTTTGAGGAATTCCCCCTTCTGCAGGTATACGCCATAAACTGGTTCCATCCTTTCTTTCCGTAAAATACACATATTTGCCATCGGGAGACCACATAGCCGTTTCAAAACCACTGGCTTCCTGGGGAGTGCACAATTCTTTTTCTTCTCCTCCTTCTACAGGGATTGTGAAAAGACGACTTTTCTTTTCCTCAGGAGATATTACTGCCAAAAGCAGCTTTTTACCGTCAGGGGAACGATTCAATACACTCCTTCCGAAATGAGAGTGTCTGTAAAGTATTTTATCCTCACCGGTTTCCAAATCATGTTTGACCAGTCGATCTCTAAAAAACAGAAAGAAAAAACTCTTTCCATCCAAAGACCACTGAATATCGGAGAGGGGAAAAGCATCATCACCAGGAAGATTAATTTTATTTTTATATTTGGATATATCAAAAATTTCAGTTGTTTTGCCTGTTTTGACATCAACAATATAAACGCCGCTTTTAAGGCCCCTTGTGCTGGATTCGTTTCTAGCAACACCGGTAACTAAAATCGAGCTTCCATCAGGAGACCAGCAGGGTGACATGGCCATTCGCATATTGTTCGCAAGTTTACGTTCTTCACCAGTTTCCATATCCTGAACAGTGAGCTGCCAGAGGTTATTTGCTTTATTATCCTCTTTAATATAGGTTAAATACTGTCCATCCGGAGACCATTTTATCCAGAGATTCGAACCCAATAAGGATTTCCCCGATTTTTCTTTGATCGCACCTGTTTCTGCGTTAAAGGGTGCAATGTAAGCATTAAAATTACGCCTGTTAAAGCCGAAAAAGCAATCTCCGTTTTGTGTGAAACCCACTGGCTGCACTACACCGATATTTCTGTATATTCGCTTAGCCGGTTCGGATGGTTTGCCCTCATCAACAGGTATCGCCCATAGATCCCATGTTCCTGAACGATCACTTATAAATAAAAACTCTTTACTTTCAGGGACAAAACCAAGCACCCTGTCATCTGCTGGATGTTCAACCAGAGAAATTTCATTACCCCCATCCACCGCCAATAGATTGATGTCAAAATTTCCATTGTTGGCTTCGTTTGCGAAATCATAAGCGATATACTCTTCATCTGGAGAACAAGCCAATTGAGGCCCACCTCGCCCTTCGATTAGCTTCAGCACACGAATTGACCCATCCAAAATGTTAAAAGAACAGATTTGACCTATTTTGGTCTCATAATTGTGTCTGGTGACAATAAGCTCTTCATCAGAGATCCAGGATGCAGGATACACTTCTTCACCTTCATGGCTGTAAAGAAGACGTGGGGATGGATTTTCCAGATCAACGAGTAGCAAATCGCAAGAGTGGTTTCCGATCCACCAGGAATATGCGATCTGTTTACCGTTTTTAGATATCACGGAACTCATGGCAATATGCTGCGGATGGTCTAGGGTGGCTTCATGAGTTAGCAGCCGATTTTCCCCGTTTATTAAATTATGAACAGCTAAATCTCCCTTTCCCCAATCTACATAAGAGAGAAAGTATCCATCGAAGGATACTGATCCTAAGAAATCCGTATAAGGTTTTTTCCATATTTGTCTGATTCTGATTCCCTCCGGCTCTTCAGATTTTCTGCCTGGTCGCTCTAATATCGAAAGCCGCTCCTGGGCTTTAGCCACAGCTTCTTTTTGTTCGCCGTAGTTCTGGATAACATTTTGATAGGCGCTTGTTGCTTCGCGCAGGCCTAACTTCTCGTAACAGAGGCCGATGTGGAGTTGGGCTTTGGCAGCGATTTCTCGGTTTTCCGAAAACTGCTTCAGGACTTGCTCGTAAAGTTCGATGGCTTTCTGGAGATCTCCTTGTACATCTTCATAGTAAACAGCCTTCTCGAAAACCTCTTCTGCTGACTCCTGAGAAGGCACATTCCCGAACACAAAAATAAGACACAAAGTGGAAATTAAAAATGGAAGCAAGATTTTTCGTCCGTTTCTCATCGTTCTCCTCCTTGTTGTTTCATCGCTCCCAATATAAAACTTTTTCCGCTTCGATGTGTTCAGGAAGTATGAAGAGATCTTAAAGTTTCGTGGAGTCATTTTATCCGATGAATTTATACCCGACGCCGCGGATGCTGAGGATATGCTTCGGATCGGCTTGATCATCCTCGATCTTTTTCCGGATGTTGGCGATGTGACTGTCCACAGTCCGGAAGGAAACAGAAACATTGTCCTCCCCCCATATTCTGTCCAGGAAATCATCCCTGGAGACAACCTTGCCTTTGTTCTGGATGATATATTTCAGCATGTGGAATTCCATGGTCGTCAAATCCAGTCTTTTCCCTCCTTTTGTTGCCTCGTATTTTTCAAAATCCAGTTCGACATCTCCAAAACGATACTCAGTCAAATCTTTTGTCAGCTCTTCCGTTCGTCTGAAAATGGCTTTCACTCGGGCAGTTAGCTCTGCAAAGCTGAAGGGTTTGGTCACATAGTCATCAGCACCCAATTCCAAACCCAAAACCTTGTCCACCTCTTTGTCTTTAACCGTCAACATGATAATCGGTGTTCTGTCCCCTTCCATCCTCAACTGCTTGCACACATCATACCCATCCAAAACTGGTAGCATTATGTCTAGGATGATCAGGTCGGGTTTCTTTTTCCTGGCTAATTTCAACCCCATCTCGCCATCATCTGCAACATGCACGACATATCCCTGGGACTCGAACTCATCCTTAAGGCTCATCAAGATACCGACCTCATCTTCTACGATCAAGATTTCTTTGGGCATGCTCACCTCACTTTTTTTGTTTCTGGATAGGAAGAATAACTGAAAAAGTGCTTCCCTCACTCACCCGGCTTTCCACTTCTATCCTCCCTCCGTGAGCTTCGACAGTGTGCTTGACCAGGGTCAATCCCAGACCTGTTCCTTTAGCCGCCTTCCTGACTTCGTTGCCTCCCTGATAGAATTTGTCGAAAATCTTGTCCAACTCACCTGCAGGGATTCCAATCCCTTTGTCTTTGACTTCTATAATGACGTCTTTGTCATCCTTTTTAAGAATGATATCGATTTCTTTCTTGTCTGGAGAAAATTTCACGGCATTATCCAGAAGATTATTCAGGGTTTGGGTCAATGCATCAGCATCCGCTTCGAGAGGGGGAATGTCCTCTGAGATTCGAGTTTGAATCTCCACTCCTTTGGCGATTTCCTCTGTTTTGAAATCCTCTATAATTTGTTTAATTAGTTTTCCTAAAT
>CAZOJY010000012.1:0-45729 GCA_964580235.1 uncultured Eubacteriales bacterium
GCATATAACACTAAATCATGCTAATAAAATCATGTTTATGAATAATTCAGGCTAAAGAAGATTTCGATCTTCAGACTATAAAAAAGGGCGTTAAAAAAAATCCTCAATACAAGGCCGGCAAAGAAGTAAAATGGTTTAAACTCCTTATAAGGGGTGACGATTGTCAAGAAGACAAGCTTGAAATCACTCTTCCCCTTTCTTTGGTGGATCTGCTTTTTGAATGCACTAAAGATAAAAAAATGAATATCGATTGTGGTGACTATGATCTCGATCTCAAAAGACTCTATAAAGAACTTAAAAAAGCAGGGCCGAAGTCTCTTATCGAAATTAAAGGCGGTGATGGCGTTTTAAAGATCTGGCTGGAATGATATCTCAAAGCTAAAAATCACCCCCTATTTCATCCCTAAAGGCGATTGATATTTTTTCAGTTGATCTCTATATTTTGAACATAAGTGCTGGCTATGGGCATTTCATAATCCCTCCTTTTGCTGATTCCCCCTTTTGTGGCCAGCACTTCCCCCCTTATATAAAACGTTCAATCTGACCCATACACTCCAAGCCGACCCGCCTCACTTCGGCAATATTGGAGTAAATAGCAGCAGTCTGTGAATATTCAGAAAGATTTTTCCTGGGAAGGAAATAAGCTTTTTTTCAATTTGGGCGATCTCTCTTCCCGATCTATTGTGCCTTTGTGAGTTTCGAGATATCCCCATAGTTTGGCGAAATATTCTTCTCCATCGGCACGGAAAGGTTCATAATATTCTACTTTCATACCTCTGCTTTCGAACAGGCTTCGCCACTCTTCCAATTTTTCATGTGTGCGCACAGTAATCTCTGCAATAGGCCCGCCCTTTTGGATGGTCTCGCTGCTGTGCCTTTCGGGAGCCAGCCTTCTCATCAGTTGTAAAAAGGAATGATTCATCTCATTGATCAAGCGATTGGTTTCCTTCGTTTCTTTCAATATTTCTTTCATAAGTTTTGATTCGTTTCGCATTTTTGACTCTCTTTTCAAAGTTGATGTGATGATTCTTAATGTTTAGTCGATAACATATGGATAATTTAGGATCTCTGAAACAACTTGCAGATGTTCCAGGTTTTTGAAATTTTAGGGAAAATGATATATAATAAACAAGCCTTGTTGTGCTGGCTGGGCAAGGAGGATGTCACTCACATCTGAATCTCTTTCACCTGTTCCCCGTACAGCCAGCCCGAGAAATCCCCGGCTTAGATCCTCCGTCAAATAAAATTTCTCTTATCAATCACTGTATTAATTCCTTCCGCATTCCTTTTATATTCGTTGACAAATACCGCGGCTCTTTTAATAATATTAAATCCGAAAGGATATTCCCGTGGCTAGACTTTTTGAATTTCAGAGCAAAAAACTTCTCAAGGAAGCGGGTATTTGTGTTCCAGATGGAGATGTCGCAGCCTCCCCGGACGATGCCTACCGGATTGCCGAAAAAATCGGAAAACCTGTTGTTTTGAAGATTCAAGTATGGGTGACGGGAAGAGCTGGAATCGGTGGTATACAATTCGCTGAGACTCCTGATGAGGCCAAGGAAAAAACCCAAAAGCTGCTTGGGGTAAAGGTGAAAAACTTCCCGGTTGAAAAAGTGCTGGTCGAAGAAAAGTTGTCCATCAAGAAGGAGTATTTTGTGGGTTTGGTGGTCGATGATGCGCAGAAAACTCCTGTGCTTATTTTTTCTTCTGTAGGAGGCATGGGAATTGAGGAGATTGCTCGAGCCCATCCGGAGAGTGTTACCCAAGTTCCTGTGGATGTTGTGAGAGGATTGAAAGACCATGAGGCTCGCAATCTTGTCCTGAAAACAGGAATATCCGGCAAGCTTCTCATCTCCCTCCCGTCTGTTTTGGTCAAACTGTTCGAAGTGGCCCGTAAATATGATGCCCGGTCTGCAGAGATAAATCCCCTCGTTCTGACAGAAGAAAATCTTTTGTATGCGGCTGACTGCCATATGGCCATCGATGATTATGCTGTTTTCCGGCATCCGGAGTTGGGGATAGAAGTTGCTAGAGAGTTTGACCGGCCGCCCACAACCCTGGAGCTTATCGCTTATCAAGTGGAAGAAAGGGATTATCGCGGCACATTTTATTTCTTGCAGATGACTGAGGAAATCCTGAAGGAGGAAGTGTACATCGGATTCAACGGAGCAGGAGGGGGCGGCTCGATGATGTCCATGGATGCCGTGCTCAATAAAGGATTCAAACTTGCCAATTATTGCGACACGAGCGGCAATCCCTCGGCCAGCAAAGTCTACCGCGCCGCAAAAATCATTCTTTCTCAACCCAACATAAAAGGATATTTCGCTTCAGGTTCAGGTGTTGCCAGCCAGGAACAGTATCACTCGGCAAGAGGTTTGGTGAAAGCTTTCCATGAAGAAAATCTGGACATTCCCGGAGTTATTCGACTCGGAGGTAACTTCGAGGAGGAAGCTATCGCGATCCTGGCCGATTATTTAAAAGACATAGCGGCTAAAGTGGAGGGATATGGACGGGATGATTCTCCCGAGTTCTGCGCCAGGCGCATGGAAGAATTGATTGGCGAAAACAACAACACCTCTCATGAAGTGAAACCAATGAGTGATCCTGTCGTTCCGGATGGAGCCTATGCCTTCGAAACTTTTACAGGTAAGATCTATTTCGACCATCAAAAATGTGTGGACTGCCTGAGTCGGGGATGTATATCCTCCTGCAGTCCCGGCATTTTGAAATTGGACGAGGGGAAGCCGATCTTATCTATTTCTGCAGAAGAGGCGAAAAAGGGAAAATGCACCGAATGCCTGGCCTGTGAAATCTACTGTAAATTTCACGAACTTGATGCCATCACGATCCATCTTCCGATTCCCGGATTGAAAGAATACCGGGATAAAATTAGTAACAAACAGTTATAGAGAAGACAAAATGTCGATTTTAGTGGAGAAAAATTCAAAAGTTTGCATACAGGGGATTACGGGACGAGAAGGCATGGTCCGCACAAAGCTGATGAAAGATTACGGGACCGAAGTCGTCGCGGGGGTTACGCCTGGAAAAGGGGGCGGAGAAGTTCATGGAATTCCCGTTTTTGATTCGGTGCAGGAAGTCTGGGAGAGGTTAGGCCCCATCGATATCAGCGTGATTTTTGTTCCGGCCGCGCTTGTGAAAAATGCCGCTTTAGAAGCCATCGATGCTGGGGTGCGGCTTCTGGTCATTGTTCCTGACCGCGTCCCTATTTTCGACGTGCTCGAGATCTCCTCCTATGCCAGAGAAAAAGGGGTCAATTTTGTCGGGCCCAACACGCTCGGCTTGGTCAGTCCAGGCAAGGCAGTCCTGGGCATGATCGGCGGAAGGGCAGAGAGGGCTCGTGAGTGGTTTCGTCCCGGAAACATCGGAGTGAGTTCGAGGAGCGGGGGAATGACGTCTGCGATTTCTTATTATTTGACAGAAGCCGGTCTGGGTCAAAGTACGATCATTCATGTGGGTGGAGATGCGGTGGTGGGATTGTCCCATCCCGAAGTTGTGGAGCAGTTCGAGCAAGATGATCAAACGGACATGGTGGTCATGTTTGGTGAGATTGGAACGACCCAGGAAGAAAGGGTGGCAGACTTGATCGAACAGGGGAAATTTACCAAACCTCTAATCGCTTTTGTCGGGGGGAAGGCCGCCAAATCTGGAACTCGGTTTTCCCATGCCGGCGCCATCGTGGAAGGCACGAGAGGCTCCTATGACAGCAAGGTGAAAAGATTAAAGGATGTGGGCGTTCATGTCGTCGATTCTGTATCTGATATTCCTCGTGTGGCTTTCAAGCTTAAAAAGGAGGGACCGGATGAGTGAACTCCATTGGAAAACTTCGATAACCAAGATTCAGCCGAACAGGGTATCCATAAGGGGATATCCAGTTGACAAACTCATGGGGAGAATCTCTTTTGCTCAGGCGATTTTTCTGGTGCTGACCGGTGAGATGCCTTCTCCAGAAGTGGGCAGGCTTGTCGATGCTATTTTTGTCTCCTCAGTGGACCATGGAGCCAGTCCGCCTTCAGTTCTTTCCGCACGCACTGCGGCCTCGACAGGAGCCGAGTTGAATGCGGCAATAGCCTCCGGTGTTCTCGCCATTTCCCGCTACCATGGGGGGGCCATCGAGGAAGGCATGAGGCTTTTTTGCCAGATTGCAAAGAGAATGGAGAAGGAGAAGAGTTCGGACAAGGAGGCTGCCCGGGGTGTTCTGGGAGAAATGCGGGAAAAAGGGAAGCGGGCCTCTGGATTTGGCCACCGTATCCATTCCCGGGATCCGCGGACACAAAAACTCTTTGAATTAGCAGAAGAGCTGAGGATTGCGGGAAAGCACATCCAAATCGCGCGGGCCGTGGAAAAAGAACTCGAAGACATGCTGGGAAAATCTCTTCCGATCAATGTGGATGGAGCGATTGCGGCAGTTCTCTGTGAATTGGGTATTCCGCCAGAAATCGGGAATGCCTTTTTTATCATTGCCCGCGTTCCGGGTCTTGTGGCCCATATCCATGAGGAATGGAAGCGGATGAGGCCGATGAGAGAGATTCATCCCCGTGATTTTGAGTATGATGGTCCGGATGAAAGGGAAATATAAATGAGAAAGAAGCTTTTATCTTTGATGCCCGAGTTTCAGCTAATCCAGGATTCAAGTATACAGGAAAAAAGCATCAGCGTGTGGGAAAAAGCGATTACGGCAGAGGATTGGGATGTCTCCGATCTCCTCGAGATGCCTTTCACCCTGCTGATCGAGAAGACGCCGGTGAACATCATCACACACACCCGGGCCGTTACGCTCTGTTCTTTGCAGATTGCTGATGTATTGCTGGAAGAGTACAAAGAAAGGATAGTGATCAACAGGGATTTTCTTCTCTCTGGAGCGCTGCTCCACGATGTGGGAAAACTATTCGAGTATGAGAAAGACAATGGGATCTTCAAAAAGAGCAGAGGAGGCGAGCTCTTACGCCATCCCATCTCTGGAGCAGCTTTTGCCTACACGTTTGGGCTGCCCCAGGATGTGCTCCATATCATCGCCTGCCATTCAAAGGAAGGGGATGGAGCAAGAAAAACGATCGAGGCTGTGATTGTCAATCATGCCGATTTTGTGAATTTTGAAACGTTGAAAATCTGAGCGAGGGGCAACTTGAGTCAAACATTTTCTGAAAAAGTATTGAGCGCAAAAGCCGGAAAATCCGCCAAGGCGGGAGAGATTGTCACCGTCAGCCCGGATTATATCTTATCGCACGACAATTCCGCTGCCATCGTAAAAGAATTCCACAAACTGGAAATCAAAAAAGTCAAATCTCCTGAGAAAATCGTCATTGTCCTAGACCATGTAACCCCAGCTTCTTCTGAAATATATGCACAGAATCATAAAGACATCCGGGCGTTTGTGAAAGAACAACAGATTCCCTCTTTTTTTGATATCCATCATGGGATTTGTCATCAGGTGTTTGCAGAAAATGGTTTTGCTTTGCCAGGGAAGCTGATTCTGGGAGCCGATTCCCACACGACCAGCTATGGCGCCTTTGGCGCTTTTTCTGCAGGAATCGGACGTTCGGAAGCGGCGTCTGTCTGGGCAACCGATGAGATATGGCTCAAAGTGCCTGAAACCATACGGATTGAAATGAGCGGAAAACTTTCTCCGATGGTATTTACTAAAGATGTTATCTTAAAAATCATAGGAGAACAAGGAGCGGATCGTGCCAATTACAAGGCTGTGGAGTTTGCTGGTCCGGCAGTCAAAGATTTTTCTCTGGCATCCAGACTGGTCATGGCCAATATGTCTGCTGAGATGGGGGCCAAAAATGGTTATTTTGTTCCGGATGGAAAAGTTTTGACCTGGCTCAATGAAAAAGCGCGGAACGAGTTTGATGTGATAACTTCAGATCCGGATTCCAGTTATGAGGCAGTCCTGTTCTACGATGTATCCACAATCGAGCCTCAGGTTGCCTGCCCTCACACCGTGGATAATGTCCATTCTGTCACAGAGGTCGAAGGGACGGCTTTCCAGCAAGCCATTATTGGCACCTGCACGAACGGCCGTGTCGAGGATTTGAACGTGGCTGCCCAAATCCTCGAAGGGAAGAAGGTTCATTCAGGAATCAGGGCTTTGGTCATCCCTGCATCGCGAAAGGAATATTTACAAGCTATACAGGAGGGAATTTTGGAAATTCTGGTGAATGCTGGATGCCTGGTGCTCAATCCGGGATGTGGCCCTTGCTTAGGGGCACATCAAGGTGTTCTTGCCCCTGGAGAAGTGGCCGTTAGTACGGCCAACAGGAATTTTCGGGGAAGAATGGGAAGCCGGGATTCAGCCATTTATCTTGCTTCACCGGCCACGGTCGCCGCTTCCATGCTTGAAGGGAAACTCAGCGATCCTAGGAAATACACATGAGCAAAGGAAAAGTCTGGAAATACGGGGATAATGTCAACACGGATGTTATTTTTCCCGGAAAATATACCTATTCTGTCCTGGATCCTGAAGAAATGGCAGCGCATGCCCTCGAGGATTTGGATCCTGAATTTGCACATGAGGTCAGACCCGGAGATATTATTGCGGGCGGGAAAAATTTTGGCTGCGGCAGCTCCCGTGAACAGGCCGCTACCTGCTTAAAGTATGCCGGGGTCCAGGCTGTCATTGCCAAATCCTTTGCACGTATTTTTTTCCGCAATGCCATTAATCAGGGGCTTCCGGTCATCCAGTGCAGCAAAGCCGTGGACAATATAGAAGGAGGTGAGGAAATTTCCATCGACTTTTCAAGAGGAGTGATTGAAACCAAAACGAGTGTTTTTGATTTTTCTCCTCTTCCTGATTCCATCCTTCACATCCTGGAAGCCGGGGGATTGATACCTTATATTGCGAAAAAAATAAATACAGAAAAAAACCAGAATTGATTTGAAAATTTAACCCAGTGGCTTTGTAACCTTTGAAACTCAGGAAAGGAGGCCGAATGCCCAGGTACAAAATTGCGGTCCTGCCAGGCGATGGCGTCGGCAGAGAGGTGATCGAGGCAGCCATGTGTGTGCTGGAAAAAATGAGCCTTGATGCCGAATATGTGAAAGGAGATATCGGCTGGGAGTTCTGGTGTCGAGAAGGGAATCCTCTTCCCGAGCGGACCATCGAATTGCTGAAGGGAACGGACGTTTGCCTCTTTGGCGCCATTACGTCCAAGCCGAAAGAAGATGCTCTCAAAGAACTCCATCCTGATTTGTGTGATAAAGGATATTCTTATTTCAGTCCGATCGTGCGGCTGCGTCAGGAATTCGACCTTTATACTAACCTCAGGCCCTGTAAAGCCTATCCGGGCAATCCACTCAATTACCGCGATGATATCGATTTGGTCATTTTCCGGGAAAATACCGAAGGGATGTATGCCGGGGTGGAGTTTCATCCCTTACCTGAAGAGGTGCGCAAAGCCTTGCTCCTCCATCCCAAGATGAGAAGGTTCCAGCATGTTCCGGCAGAGGAAATAGCTCTTTCCACCAGAATAATGACGAAAAAGGCCTGCACCAGAATTTGCCGACGGGCCTTTGAATATGCAAGGATAAACAGTCGCAGATCTGTTACGATTGTGGAAAAGCCGAATGTTCTCAGGGAAACAGGGGGGCTCATCCTAGATATTGCCAGGAACATGTCTAAAGAATATGGGGATATCGAGTTTTGGGAAGCCAATGTGGATGCTATGGCCATGTGGCTGGTAAAAAATCCTCAAGACTATGATGTCCTGGTGGCTGAAAATCTGTTCGGGGATATCATCTCGGATCTTTCGGCCCAGCTTGTCGGGGGCTTGGGGTTTGCCTGTAGCGGAAATATCGGGGATGATTATGCGGTGTTCGAGCCGACGCATGGATCAGCACCGAAATATACGGGGATGTACAAAATAAATCCCATAGCTATGTTATTGGCCGTCAAGATGATGTTGGAGTGGTTAGGAGAAAGAGAAATGGCTTCCCGATTGGAAAAAGCCGTTGCGTCTGTCATCCAGGAGGGAAAGGTCAGAACGTACGATCTCGGAGGGAGTTCTACGGCTTTGGATGTTGCTAATGCAGTCGCAGAACGTCTATAATTGTATCTGACTTGTGGCTTCCTGAGCCACTTCCATGCCGCAACATTAATGTAAGAGTGGGAAGGGTTTGCTTGACTTGTGGACAATCTAGAGACAAGAGCATCTGAGTAAAGAGCTGAAAATGCCAAAAACTATCATCGAACAAATCATCCAAACTCACACTTCTGATGAAGCTGTAGCGGGGAAAATCGTCTGGATGGATCTGGACATCCGGTCAGCGCGGGATTTTGGCGGTGCCAATGTCGTGAAAAACTTCGAGAGAGAATACGGAAATGATTCCGTGGAGGACAGAACCAAGACATTTTTCACGTTTGATCTATGTGCTCCTCCCTCTTTGCTCAAATATGCCGACAATCAGCAGACGTGCCGGGATTTTGCCCGAAAACACGGCATAAAGGTTTTTGATATAGACCGGGGAATCGGTTCTCATGTGCTTATCGAAGAGGATTTGGCCTTAGCCGGAACAACTGTGGTTGGGACGGACAGTCATCTAAATATTCTTGGAGCAGTTAATTGTTTTGGCCAGGGGATGGGGGATGTAGATATCACATTTGCTTTTAAAACTGGAAAGACGTGGTTTGAAGTGCCAGAAACTCTTCGGGTCGAGATCAGGGGGACAATCTCATCTGAAGCCTCTGTCAAGGATTTGACGCTTTATATTCTGAAAAAATTGGACACGAAAAAAGCAGCGTTAAAGGCGGTTGAATTTTTTGGCGGGGCAGTGAAGGGCCTTTCATTGGATGAGCGCATCACCCTCTGCAGTATGGTAACCGAGATGGCCGGAATCATCGGCTTTGTTCCTGAATCCACCGTAGATCTGGGTGAAGAGGGCCAGAATGCAAAGGCCGAGTATACCGATTCTGTTGCCATCGATGTCACAGGGTTAACCCCTCAAATTGCAGCCCCTCCATCTCCTGAGAATGTTTTTGCTGTATCCGAGCTCAGAGGTACAGACATCGATTCCGGCTTTATTGGGTCCTGCACCAATGGCCGGACTGAGGATTTGGCTGCGGCTGCCCGAGTTATAAAAGGACGGAAAATCAGAGAAGGGATCATGCTCAAGATTGTACCGGCTACCAGACGTGTGTATGAAGAAGTTCTCGACCAAGGAATCCTCGAGACTTTGTTTTCCTGCGGAGCCATCATCAGCAATCCCGGATGCGGGGGGTGTGCCGAGGGACATATCGGGCTGACTGGTGAAGGGGAGGTGCAAATCAGCACTGGCAACCGAAATTTTGCTGGTAAACAGGGCAAGGGTAAAACATATCTGGCGAGTCCTGAGGTAGTTGCGGCTTCCTGTGTGGCCGGCCAAATCATCAGCCCGAAGGATTTGTGACATGAGAGAATTGAGCATTTCAGGAAAAATTTGGATTCTTTTAGATAAAAAAGGGAATCTCATTGAAAATATTGATACCGATCAAATTTTTCACAATGCCTATCTCCATATCACCGAGCTCAAAAAAATGGGACAGCACGCATTGGGCAACCTGGAGGGATGGCAGGATTTTGCTCACAAATCCAGACCTGGGGACATTCTTGTTGCAGGCCGAAATTTTGGGGCAGGCTCTTCCCGCCAGCAAGCGGTGGATTGTTTTATATCCCTGCGGATTGGAGCGATCCTCTCTACGTCTTTCGGAGCCATCTACTTCCGGAATGCAGTTAATTCGGGTTTTCCTGTATTGAGATCTCCAGAAATCTCACAGCTCGTAAAAAAAGGAAAGCTCGCGACAGGAGATGAGATCCGAGTGTTTTTGCTTTCCGGTAAAGTACAAATCGTAAACAAGAAGGCCTCGTGTCACATTCTTCCTATGAGCAGGGTTCAGCGCGATATTTATAAGGCAGGGGGACTTTTCAATTACAGGAAAACCTGGCACCATGATTGAGAAAGATGCCCTTATTCTCAGTGTGGATACGACCACGCCAACAGGAAGTGTTGCCCTTTTAAAAGGCCCTTTGCTTTTGGCCGAAGTCAATCAAGTTTCCTCAACCACGTATTCTGAGCGTCTTCTTCCGGCCATTCAATTTTTACTCAAATCTAATGGGCTCGAAATTCAGGATATGGCAGGATTTGCTGTGGCTGTAGGCCCTGGCTCTTTTACAGGAATAAGGATTGGGCTGAGTACGGTCAAATCATTTGCTTTTCCTTCTGGTCGGCCGATTGCGCCCGTTTCTACACTGACAGCGCTGGCGAGAAAAATTCAACCTCCGCGGAATCGGTTGATTTGTCCCATTCTCGATGCCAAAAAAAACGAGGTTTACGCAGCCCTTTTTGAATCGAAACAAGAAGGATTCCAGAAGCTTATCCCGGAGGGCGCCTACTCGCCGGATGTTCTGTTTTCTCGCCTGCCGGCTCATCGTATCATTTACTTTATCGGCAGTGGTGTGGATGTTTGCCGGCCGGTTCTTTTTCGTTATTTACAGGATAAGGCGAGATTTTCCAGAAGAACTCCCTTTATCGCCTATGAAGTTGGGCTAATCGGTTATGAAATGCTCCAAAAGAGCAGGGGAAAAAATATTCACGAGATAGAACCCCTCTATTTACGCAAATCTCAGGCGGAGGAAAAACATTAGAAAATCGAATCTTCCTCAGGAATCCTATTTTCTGAGACATATGGACGAAAAAGACCTTCCTTTTGTTTTGGAGATAGAGATCATGTCTTATCCCAACCCCTGGCATCTTTCTTCTTTTAAAGGTGAGATAGAGAACAACCCGATATCCAATCCATACGTGATTGTTTTTAAACCATTGAACAAGATCATAGGGTATGTCATCTATTGGCATATAAGAAACGAAGTTCAGATCAGCAATATTGCTATCTCGCCCGACTACAGACAGATGGGAGTGGGAGAAGGAGCGCTCAAAAAGGTGTTGGTTGAGATACGCCACAAGGGGGTTGAGTTTGTTTTCCTGGAGGTCAGACCTTCCAATCTTGTCGCTCGTTGCCTGTATGAAAAGATGGGCTTTGCGATGTTAGGCCTGAGAAGGGGATATTACCATAATCCCTCCGAGGATGCCATCGTCATGGGGAAAAGCCTTTCTCAATAGTTGACCTTGATCAAGCAAAGGCCTTGAGGCTTTGCGGTCGGACTGGCGAGAGTCCTCTTGCGGTCTTCAAAAAGATCGTCGATGATATCTGGCGGCCTTTTTCCCCTTCCTATTTCTAAAAGAGTTCCTGCCATGGTTCTCACCATATATCTCAAAAATCCGCTCGCTTCTACCGTGTAGATGATTTCCTTTCCTTTTTGTTGAATCTCAGAGCGGCTGACTGTCCTCACGGGATACAAAAGCCGGTTGGATGAAAAGGGAGTGAAATCAGCTTCCCTTATGAATTTTACGGCGGCCCTTTTCATCCCATCCAAATCCAGATGGTAAGGCCAATAAAGGGCATAACGAAGGAGGAACGGACTGATGTTTTTCGCATTGAATATCCGATACTGGTATACTTTGGACAGAGCCATTTTTCTGGCGTGAAAGTTTCTATCGACTTTCTTTAGAGTTGTAATACGGATATCCTGGGGGAGGAGAGAATTCATGGCTCGGCGAAGCTCTCCTTCAGAGAGCCTCAAGTGAGCCTTGAAGTTTGCCACCTGGGCGAGGGCATGAACGCCTGCATCCGTTCTGCCGGCTCCTAAAACAGGGATGTGTTTTTTTGCAATTTTAATTAGAGCTTTCTCTAGGCTCCCCTGAATGGTTTTTTTCTTCGGTTGCCTCTGCCAGCCGTGATAGTCTGTTCCGTCGTAGCTGATTTCAATTTTGTAATTTTCAACCATTTTGTCTCCTTCTAATATTGCGAAACTCCAAGGACATATCAAGTCCTATTCAAGGGCACATCACCGCCTGATTGGGTCTGTCCTTTGCCTCTTGAAACTGAAATATAGAGATTGGGAAAATGCAAAAAAAAACCAATTTATTTTATAGAAGAAAGAGGCCTTGAAATCTGTTTTCAGGATATGAGGGGGAAAAAGCCTTTGAGTGCCAGCTCGACGGCTTGTTCTGCTGTGTCCGCTTTAACCACCCCTTGGATATTCCAGGTTCCGATGCCGATGACCTTTTTCCCATATATTTTTCCGTACGCGATCTCAGTCAGGGTTCCGAACTGCCCGTCCACAGCGATAAGGACGTCCGCATTCATGGCAACCACAGAATTACGGCTGTAGCCCATACCTGTCGCAATTGGGATATCGATGTGGGAATTGGCATCCTCATGAGAATTTCCGGGCAGGATCCCGACTGTCAATCCCCCAGCCTTTTTGGCACCGCGGGCAGCAGCCTCCATGACACCACCTAATCCCCCACAAACCAGGATGGCTCCTTTTTCAGCAATCTCTGTTCCAACTTCAAAAGCGATCTGGCGGTACTTAGACTTGGGAGAAGCTCCTCCGATCACGCCGACCCTTATTTTATTTCTCATTTCCATAATAACTCTCCCCTTCCTCCATTGGTAAAACGACTGAGCCTCAATCATTTTCTCTTTGTCTTTAACACAGAGACAGTATATCAATTCTCTTCCTTAATGCAAAAATAACCAAAACAACAGCTCATTATTTCTTGCCTCCAGACGGTTTCCTCCCAAACTTCCCTGGCTGTATCCGAACTCTGCTACCAATATTTACAGAGGCAGAGTTGAATACGTGTTATAAATCCATTAAAATGCCATGGGATGAGAATTGATGCGTAAAATGAAAGGTAATTTTTTTATTTTCCTTTCAATTATTTCTCTTTCTGGATGCTCGTCCCATACGGGATCAGAGCCCTGGCTGAGCCGGTTCATCGACAACCTGGATGGAGCGAATATTATCTTCAGCCCGTTGACCCAGGTTCCACACCCCCGGTCCGAGCTCAAAGGCGTTTTTCCTGCCGAGACATTTCCGCTTTTAGATTTTGGATCAGGGAATAATCCGTATGGGATCAAGAGGAAATTGAAACTGAAAGGAAGAGAAGTCAATGCCCTCTATTGTCCCCCAAAAAGCAAAATCAGCTTCAAAATAAAGCCACAGGAAAATTCGAAGTTGGATTTTGGCATCGCCATCCTCAAAAAAAGAGTTTTAGACGAATACGGTATAGAAAACATCCAGGCAAAAAGCGGTGTTACCTTTTTGGTGAATTTGGAAGCCAGCGGGAAAAGGCAAACTATATTTCAGAAACACCTTCCACTCCCCCAAAATGGGGAGTCATTTGCGTTTCAACTATTCACGATCGATCTGCCTGACATAACAAAAGAAGTGAATATTGTATTCACAACAGATGGGGATAATTCCATTCCTTCCTTCTGGGTGAATCCCCTATATTTTCATAAACAGGAGGAAAGCCATAACATCATACTGATATCTGTAGATACGCTCCGGGCTGATCACCTCGGATGTTATGGGTATGAAAGAGAGACCAGCCCTCATATTGATGCGTTGGCTTCTGATGGGGTGACTTTTTTGAATGCCTATGCTTCTTCTCCTTGGACTCTGCCCTCTCATGTCAGCCTGCTGACATCCCTTCAATGCGTGAACCATCAAGTTGTGTATGAGGATGATTCCATGGACCCTTCTATCCTGACGCTGGCCGATATCTTGAGAACGAATCAGTATTATTGCGCCGCACTCACCGGGGGAGGGTTTGTCAGTGCCAAATACGGTTTTTCCAAGGGATTTAATTCTTACAGCGATGAAGGAGGGGTTCTGCGGCAGGATTCTGCCGAGCATCTTTATCACGTCGCATCGCGCTGGCTGGAGAGGGAAAAAGATAAGGGTTTTTTTCTATTTCTTCACACATTCCAGCCGCACAGTCCCTATGCCTGTCCTTATCCCTACAAGTCGATGTTTCTGGAAAAAAAGGCCCGGTGGCGTCACCTTGATTTAATGAGTTATCTCGGGGGAATGCAGGGCATTTTTAAAGAATTGCCGGAAAAAGACAGGCAGAATATTATTGGCTTATACGATGGAGAAATCAGATATACAGATGAAAAACTCATCGGACCACTAATCAAAAGTCTTAAGTCCTTCGATCTTTATGACAAGGCTATGATCATCTTCACCAGTGATCACGGCGAAGAATTTTTCGAGCATCATGCCTGGGGGCATGGACACAGCTTGTATGACGAATCCCTGAGGGTTCCTATGATCATCAAATTCCCGGAGTCTCGGTTCAAAGGCCAGAGGTTCTCGGACTTCGTCTCTCTTGTAGATATTTTCCCCACTGTTTTAGAGGAAATGGAAGTCGACTATTCCCATCTCGACATAGATGGCCAAAGTCTTCTTCCTCTGATTCTGGGAAAAGAAAAAGGAGACAGAGAGTTTTTAGCAGATGTCGCTGCAAATGTTTTGGGTTCACGCATTCCTCAGAGAATCGCCATGAATAACGGAAACCTGAAGCTCATTCTTAATCAGAAAATCAGCCCTGATAACCTCCAATTTTTTGTTTATCCTCCTCCCATTTTAGATCTTGTGGAGGTTTATGACCTGGTTGAGGATCCAGGAGAACATCAAAATATTGCCGGCACACAGTCTCTTCTTGCTAATCAGATCATCCAGAGAATTGAAGAGATCTACAAAGGGGCCCAGAAGAAAAAAAACAGAAAACTCGTTATGGACGAAGAGCTTAAAAAACAGCTAAAAGCCCTGGGTTATATACGATAGGGAGATCCCAATGGCATCTCTGTTAGGTTCTATGATCAATAAAATAAACGAAAAGGCTCAATTTTCGGATAAAGATACTTATTTGCCATTCGAGGTTTGACCTCAATCCATGATTTTCTTTAAAATGATTTAAAAATGACAAGGGAAGGGAAAATGACTGATTTTTTGGAAATCAAGTGTTTGCCGAAAGAAAAACAGAAAAAAATTTTGGAGGAAATCGAAAAAAAAATCGCTCAAAAAATAAAAGAAGGAGTATTCTCCGAGCGAGAAATTCGTGAAATCGAACACATGAAACTCCGCCCATTGCCCGATATTCTGGATGTTCAGAGTGTGTACGAGAAACTCAAAATTTAAGGAGAGTCTGATGGGAGAAGGAAATAACAAAAAAAAAGAGGATTTAAAGATTGATTATGAAAACATCGATGTCGAGGACATCATGAAACAGATCAAGGAAAAAATTGCCAGCCAGCCCAGAAGCTCTGAACCCGAACAGCCGGTCCAGCCAGAGTGTCTTTCAGCACAGACTTCCTTCTTGCCTCAACCAGGAAGACCCCCTGGAAAAAGGACAAAGATAAAGCGTGTTATGTTGAAGATATTCAAGCCAGTTGCGCCGATCATCAAGTTCTTGGTTTTGCCGGTGCACCAAGAACTCAAAGATACGATCCAGAATCTACATGGCACGAACCAGCGGATTGATTTTTTAGAAAGAAGAATGGACGGGGATTTTGGCCAAGTTCGTCAAAAGTTGGATGAAGTCGATCAGGCAACGATACACAGGCTGGAAGAGCTCAATCGGGTGCGGGATTATACGCAACTTCTCCATAATCTTTCCCATAACCTTGTTGTGGAGCAGACCAAATTGAAAATTGAGCTGGATGACCTGAAACTCAAAACCCGTATCATGGAAAAAGATTTTGAATTTTTAGGGAAAAGAGAGAAAACCCTGGAAAGCAAAATATTCGAATGAAACTTGCTTTTGTCATCCAGAGATATGGCTTAGAAATCAACGGTGGGGCAGAATTGCACTGCCGGTGGATTGTCGAACACATGAAAAAATTTTGTGAAGTGGAAGTGTTGACAACTCAGGCCTATGATTACATCACATGGGAGAACTATTACCCTGAAGGAGAGGAGAAAATCAACGGGGTTCCTGTCAAACGGTTTCCCGTGATCCGGCCTAGAGGTCCTGAGAGGTTTGGCCTCATCCAGAACAAGATTTTGGATAACGAACACAAATTCGAAGATGAACTAAAATGGCTGGAAGAGGAAGGCCCCTTGACTCCAGGATTGATTGATTACATCAAGGAATATCAAAACGAATATGACTTTTTCTTTTTTTTCAGCTATCGCTACTACCATTCTTACTGGGGAATAAATGCTTTGCCACAAAAGAGCATTCTAGTGCCTACGGCTGAGCATGACGCGATCATCCGTCTCAGCCTTTTCAAGGTCCTTTTCAGGAAACCACGTGCGTTCATATACAATTCAGTGGAAGAGAAAAACATGATCAACACGCTTTCTCAGAATCAAGATATTTTAGGAGATGTTGTTGGTGTGGGAACCGTAGTTCCCCGTGAATTTTTTCCCGATAACTTTCGCCAAAAATACGGGATAAGCGGCGATTATGTTATCTATATCGGAAGGATAGACGAGAATAAAGGATGTAGCCAATTATTTCAATTTTTTCAAAGATTTAAGTCGGAAAAAACCACGAATGTCAAGCTGGTGTTAATCGGAAGCAGCAAGCTGAACATTCCCGCCCATCCTGACATTATCCCTCTCGGGTTTTTGTCTGAGGAAGACAAGTTTTCGGGCCTTGCAGGAGCGCTGTTTTTGATGATGCCCTCATTTTATGAAAGTCTGTCGATGGTGACGTTGGAGGCCTGGGCCATGGGAAAACCGGTCTTGGCCAATGCCCGGTGCGATGTCCTGAAAGGCCAGTGCATGCGGAGCAACGCCGGGCTTTTCTATAAGAATTACTTCGAATTCCGTGAGGCCTTTTCCCTGCTCCTCAACTCGTCACAGCTTCGCAGAGTGATGGGCAAAAACGGCGAAATATTTTTCCAGCATCACTACACATGGGATGTGATCGAAAAAAAGTACCTTTCCATTCTCGATCAACTGCAAAAGGAGCGTTAGTGGAAATTCATCAGTTTGCGACGTCTTTGACATATGGAGATGCCATATCCGATGAAATGCTGGAGATTCAAAAAGCCTTGAGGAAAAAAGGATACAGGTCTGAGATATTCACCCGTTTCTGCGAACCCCGGATGGCCAAGTACACAAAGGATTTCAGAAATTACACAAAATTTAGCTCTCCCTCTAACGTTGTCATCTTCCACTTCTCGATCGGCTCACCGGTTTCAAAGATGTTTTTCCGTATCCCGGATAGAAGAGTCATGATTTACCACAACATCACACCCTTCGGATTTTTCCTGGACTATCACCGGATTCTGAGTCGGGAATGTTATAAAGGCCGGCTGGAGATCAAACTTTTCGTGGAAAAAGTGGATCTGGCTCTCGGAGATTCCGAATTTAACCGGGGAGAACTGGAGTCCCTTGGATACGCAAACACAGGAGTGCTTCCCCTTCTGATTGATTTCTCCAAATTTGACGGGCAAGTGGACCCTGTGGTCCAGCAGATATATGATAACGGCCAATTTACCATTCTGTTTGTGGGCCGCGTCATCCCGAATAAAAAATTTGAGGACGTGATCAAAATCTTCTATCTTTTTAAAAAATATTTTAATCCGAACTCCCAGCTCCTGCTTGTGGGTGATTTCAGAGGGATGGAACGCTACCTCGCTGTGCTGAAAGAGCTTGTGGGGGAGCTAAAATTGTCCGATGTTCATTTTCCTGGACGAGTGGACTTTGCCGAACTTCTCGTGTATTTCCGGTTGGCTGATGTTTATCTGAGCATGAGTGAGCATGAAGGATTTGGCGTTCCCCTTGTCGAGTCTTTTTATCTGGGACTTCCTGTTGTGGCTTATGCGGCAGGCGCTGTCGAAGAGACCATGAACGAGGGAGGCATTCTCGTACGCAAAAAGAATTTTGCCCAAACGGCGGCGTTGCTGGACAGGTTGCACAAGGATGAAAGATTAAGAGAGGATGTCATCGCTTCTCAAAAAAAAGCGCTGAAAAAATTCAGCCAGGAAAATGTGAGCAAAATTCTGCTCGATCATATCCAAAAAGTGGCGGAAAAATGAGGGTTGATCAGCTAGTGCCTGCTTTTCACCGGGGGGATGCGATTGGGGATACGGCCTTTCACATGAAGGAGTTTTTTCGCTCTCAAGGATTTCAATCCGAAATTTACTGTTTAATGCGGGATGAAGGCCTTGAAAAACAATGTGAATTATTCTCCACCTACGGCGAGCCGGAATCTTCCGATATAACCATCCTGCATTATGCTTTGCCCTCGCCATTGACAAGAGCGTATATGGAATTGTCGTCCCGCAAAGTCCTCCTGTACCATAACCTTACACCGAGTGAATTTTTTGAGAGTTTCAGCCCGGAAATGGCGCGCATTTCCCGTATCGGCCGGGAAGAGCTGATATCTTTGGCCCCCCTCACAGACATGGCGCTGGCCGATTCGGAATTCAATCGCCAGGAACTTGTTCAAGTCGGATTCCTGAAAACAGAGGTCTTTCCCCTTTTTGTGGATTTTAAAAAATACAGGCAGCCCGTCAACAATTTTACATTCGAGCTGTTCCGAGATGACCGGACCAATGTTTTATTCGTGGGCCGGATCGTTCCCAATAAAAAAATTGATGATCTCATCCGTGTTCTTTTTTATTACAAAAAATATATATCCCCGCTGGTGAGGCTGATCATTGTGGGAAAAAAATCATCCCTTTCCTCATACTATAAAAGCCTGGTCCGGTTGGCTGATGAGTTTTATCTGAAGCCAGAGGAGATCTGCTTCACCGGCCATATCCCGGATGATGAGCTGTTTTCTCTGTACAAAGCTTCGGATGTGTTTCTTTCGTTGAGCGAGCATGAAGGATTTGGACTGCCTTTCATAGAGAGCATGGTTTTTGACCTTCCGATCATTGCCTATGATTGCACCGCGGTTCCTTTCACGCTGGATGGAGCCGGCGTTCTGCTCAAGCGCAAGAATGTGGAATATGTGGCCGAACTGGTCGATATCGTGGTCCACCAACAAAAGATGAGGCAGGATATCATCCGAGGACAGCAGAAAAGACTGGAGAGCTTTAAAGGTATAGATAAACGAAAAATCCTGCTCCGGATGATAGAAGGGCTGAAAAAATGAAGATAGCATTTGTGGTACAGCGGTATGGTAAAGAAGTTATGGGTGGTTCGGAACTTCACTGCCGGCAGATTGCCGAAAGAATGGCCGGAGCGGGATATGACTGTACGGTCTACACCACAACGGCAAAAGATTATATAACCTGGAAAAATGAATATTCTCCAGGGGAATATTTCCTGAACGGTGTCTGCATAAAGCGGTATTTGGTGAATCGCGAGCGGAACATCGAGTCATTCAACAAGTATTCGGATTGGATATTTTTTAACGACCACGCCATGGAAGATGAATGGATATGGATGGAACAGCAGGGACCTTCCAGTCCTGCGCTGTTGGATGCACTGGAAAATGAGGAACCGGAACATGACCTGTTCATCTTTTTTACCTACCTGTATTACAATACCTATTGGGGCTTGAAAAGAATCCAAGGGAAGAAGGTGCTCGTTCCCACGGCTCATGATGAACCGGCGCTTCGTTTGGGTATCATGAAAGAGGTTTTCTCGGCTCCAGATGCATTCATGTTCAACACCGAATCAGAGAAAAATATGCTCAGCCGCTATTTTTCCTTCGAGGATAAATATCAGGAGGTTGTCGGGGTAGGCGTGGATATACCAGAAGAGCCAGATGCACACGATTTTTTCCACAGACACGGGATCACATCTCCGTTTATTCTTTATGCGGGTCGTATAGAGCCTGGGAAGGGCTGCGGCGAGCTCATCGAGTTTTTCCTCAGGTATTACTGCAGCAATCCATACCTGAAGCTTGTGTTGATCGGAAAGTTGCTGATGGAATTGCCTCCTCATCCAGGAATCAGGTATCTGGGATTTGTCTTGCCCGAAGATAAAAATTCCGCTATGCATGGGGCTCTGGCCACAATCCATCCCTCGCCTTATGAAAGCCTGTGTATGGCAGCCCTGGAGTCCATGGCCATTCAAACCCCAATTATCGTTCAGGAAAAAACGGATCCTCTCAAACAGCATTGTATCTGCGGAAGAGGCGGCATATATTATAGCAATTATCAAGAGTTCGCAGCCTGTTTGAATCTTTTTTTAAAAGATGAAAGATTGAGGAAGGTCATGGGGCATAATGGGCTTGAATACGTGAAAAAAAACTATTCCTGGCCAAAGGTTATGGATAAATACATAAAAATGTTTGATTATCTTTAATCAAACTCTGGTATAATATTCATCTTATAAAGGTTTAATTTGACTAAATATATGAGGAATACCTGTGTTCCTTTGTGTAAGTGTTCGTTTTTTAAGGAAGGCAGGATTGACGGGAAGAAAAGGTTGTGTTAAAAAATAGTCCCAGAAAAGTGGGCAAAAAAAGCTAATGGCCTTTGTGAATTACACGACGGGGAATCTGGCTATAAAAGTCGTCTACTATGGACCAGGCTTAAGCGGAAAAACCACAAATCTGCGTTACATTTACACCAATATGGATGCTGATTTCCGAGGAGAGCTGATCTGCCTGGAAACCGATACTGAAAGAACCCTGTTTTTTGATCTGCTCCCGATCAAAGCGGGAATTATCAACGATTTTAAAATCCATCTGCAACTTATGACTGTTCCAGGACAGGTTTTTTATGCCGCGTCACGGAAGAGCGTATTAAAAGGAGTGGATGGGATTGTTTTTGTAGCGGATTCCCAGATTCCTCTTCTCGATGCGAATCTGGAGAGTTTTGACGGCCTTCGAAAAAATCTGCTGGAGCACAGCGTGGATTTAAACTTCATCCCCTTAGTCTTTCAATACAATAAACGCGACTTGGATAATCTCATTCCTGTGGAGACCTTTAATAATCTGCTGAATCCCAGCGGCTTACCGTATATTGAGTCCTGTGCCATCAAAGGAAAAGGTGTTTTTGAGACGCTCAAAGAAATTACCAAGTTGGCTATTCCGCTGGTGAAAGAAAAGATAAAGGAAAACGAAAGAAAAATTGTTGGTAAAGAACGATTGAAGAAAACAAAGGAAGAGAAGAAAGAGCCGCCGAAGAAAAAAGATGAGATTAAGTTTGTAGCCAAGGCAAAAGGGGCTCCACTCCGTGTCACAAAAGTGAAGTTCAAAAGCCAAAATGATATCGAGGAGGAGCTGGAAAATCTAGCCAAAGATTTTACGGAAACCAAATAACAATCTTTTTTTCCTTCCCATCCTGTGACATAAATCAGCCGGTCTTGTCGTCTTTATATGGTAGGTCTCATGCTGTTTAAAGTCTCCAGCTCTTCGCTTTATGGAATCGATGCGTATCTTGTTGAGGTGGAGGTTGATGTTTCCCTTGGGCTTCCTGGATTCACAACGGTCGGCCTGCCCGATACGGCCATCCGGGAGAGCAAAGAAAGGATCAGGGCAGCCCTGAAGAATTGTGGCTATGGCTTTCCTCCCAGAAGAATCATCGTTAATCTCGCTCCTGCAGATAGGAAAAAGGAGGGCTCCTCTTATGATCTTCCGATATCTCTGGGCATCCTTGCGTCATTCGACCTTTTTCCAAAAGAGAGTCTCTGCGATTATTTATTTCTCGGGGAGCTGGCATTGGATGGAAGGCTGAAGCCAGTCAAGGGCGTTCTTTCCTCTACGGTGTTAGCCAAAGAGTTGGGATTTAAGGGCATCGTTATTCCCAAAAAAAATGGAAGGGAAGCGGCGCTTGTTCCAGGCATGACCATTTTCTCTCTAGAAAATTTGGTCCAGGTTGTGAGATTGTTGAATCGCTCCCAACCCATAATTTTGCCTCAAAAATATTCAGCGGCTGAACTTTTTCCAGATGAGGCATGCGAGGTAGATTTTCGAGAAATAAAAGGCCAGCAGCACGTCAAGAGAGCTCTGGAAGTTGCAGCGGCAGGTTCGCATAATGTCCTCATGATCGGACCCCCAGGGGCCGGAAAAACCATGCTGGCAAAAAGACTCCCCACTATTCTTCCGCCGATGACTTTCGAGGAAATCATACAGGTTACACAAATATACAGTGTGGCCGGCTTGTTGAGGGATAAAGGGGCCGTGAGCGGAAGACCTTTCCGTTCTCCTCACCATACCATTTCGGACGCGGGATTGATCGGGGGAGGATCCATCCCTCGGCCCGGGGAGGTCAGTTTGGCCCACAGCGGCGTGTTGTTTCTGGATGAGCTTCCTGAATTTCGAAAAGGCGTTCTCGAAGATTTGCGGCAGCCCTTGGAGGATAGAACGGTGACGATCTCTCGGGCCCTGATGAGTATTTCCTACCCCTCTTCATTTATGCTGGTTGCCGCGATGAATCCCTGTGATGATTTGGTGTGTTCAGACGGATTGCGTACTCGTTATTACGCCAAAATTTCCAAGCCTCTCCTCGACCGGATTGATATCCAAATAGAGGTGCCCAAGATCAAATTCCAGGAGATTGTTTCAAAGGCTGAAGGGGAAAGCTCACAAGTGATAAGAAAAAGAGTTGCTCAAGCCAAAGACGTGCAGCTTAAGCGGTTTGTGAAAAAAGAAATCTACAGCAATGCCGAGATGGGAGCCCGGGATGTGAAAAAATTTTGTCCGATAGATGATGAGGGTGAGAGACTATTAGAAATGGCTGTGAACCGCCTGGGATTCAGCGCCAGGGCCTACACACGTGTTCTGAAGGTTGCGCGAACGATTGCTGATTTGACACAAGAGGCAAACATCCATCCCTCTCATATTGCGGAGGCTATACAGTACCGACAAATGGACAAATACTTCTAGCCTGGTCAACCCACCCCACCTATTCATAAATGTAGCAGAATGTATCAGCAAGTAAGTAGTTCATTCGTAGTATACAAATACAACTCAGGAGCCACTGCTTTGTCGCTGCTTTAAAAGTTAGGGGGGGGTGGGTTGGCATCGGCATTTAATACCCTTCGGGCAGGCTGATTTTGTTGCGTGGCTTGGCCACGTTATTTCAGATGAATTTTTTGCTTGACATATTTAAGATATTGAATATAATAAAAACAGAATATTCAAATGTTATTATGAAAGGGAAAAAGTGAAAATTATTATCGGAGTCATTGTGGGAGGAATCCTTGGCTATTTTTTATACCGTTTTGTGGGCTGCAAATCCGGAGCCTGTATTATAACGAGCAAATCCTGGTCGAGCATCCTTTATGGCATGTTGCTCGGATTGCTGTTTGGTTTGAGATGGTGATTTGATTTTTTAGGGGGAGAGATGAAGGCTCAGATCCAAAAGTATCGAGAGATATCCAGAATATTTAAGGCATTGGCTCATCCGGCTAGACTGAGGCTGATGGCAAATTTAACGAAACGGGAGTGCTGTGTTGGAGACATTCAAAAATGTCTGGCTCTTTCTCAGCCTAATATTTCCCAACATCTGGGAGTTTTGAAAGAGGCTGGATTAATCGTCGGAAGGCGAGAGAGGAATAAAATTTGCTATAAGATTTCTGATAATAGAATAAAAACAATTTTAGAAATATTTGGTGTAGGAGAATGATAAAATGGCAAACATCAAAGAAGTTGATGAGAGTACATTTCAGTCTGAAGTGCTGGAATCCGATATCCCCGTGTTGGTGGATTTCTGGGCTCCCTGGTGTGGTCCCTGTCAGATGATGGCTCCTGTGCTGGAAGCGATCTCAGAAACAATGGGAGATAAACTGAAGGTTGTCAAGCTGAACACTGATGAAAACATGAAAACGGCTCAAAACTACCAGATTTTAGCCATCCCTTCTCTTCTGGTTTTTAAAAAGGGAGATGTCGTGGATAGAATTGTGGGCGTCAAACCCCAGTCGCAGTTGGAAGCTCAAATCCAAGACATCATAACGACGTAGAAGGGGAACTATGCCCGTTGTGGTCCAACACAAGGGCCTCCACAACCATCCTTGCCAAAGTGTTCGGATTTGTCCCGAGGGAAAAATACCGACATGTCATCTTTAGACTCTTAAAATTCTCCCGTCCTCAACGATTATTCTTCCGTTTTTGATCACGTGCTTAACGGGATTGACTCCCAGGTGATAAACCAGATAGGGATAAGTAGGCACATCCCACAGGACAAGATCCATCTTTTTCCCGATATCCAGACTTCCTACCTGCTCCTGTTTGTCTAAAGCGTAGGAGGCATTAGCGGTAGCAGCGTTTATAGCTTCTTCAATCCCCATTTTCAGGGTGAAGACGGCAAGTTGCAGGATGAAAAGCATGGATTCGGTCATCGAACTTCCCGGATTAAAGTCTGTGGCTAAAGCCACGATGGCGCCTTGTTCGATCAGCCGGCGGGCCGGTGCTTTTTTTTGCTGCATCAGGAAAAAAGACACACCAGGCAGCAGTATGGCCGCTGTGGGGCTTTGAGCAATTTTTTCGATGCCTTCCTCGGAAATGGCAGTCAAGTGCTCTGCGGAGATGGCCCCCTCCTCTACAGCCAGTTGAGCTCCTCCGAGAGCCGTGAATTCGTCGGCGTGAATTTTGATCTTAAACCCTTGGCTTTTTGCCTTTTTGATTAGTTCCCCACTTTCTTCGACCGAATACACACCCTCCTCGCAGAAAACATCGAAAAACTCGGCCAGGTTTTGGGCTTTCACTTCTGGCAAAATTTCCTGTATAAGAAGGTTCATGTATTTGGCCTTTTGGTCTAAGTACTCTATCGGGACCTCATGGGCTCCCATAAATGTGGAAACGATGTCGACAGGATGAATTTCGTTAGCATTTTTCAAAACGCAAAGCTGTTTCAACTCATCCTTTTTATTCAGACCATATCCGCTTTTTGCTTCTAATGTGGTCGTGCCATGGGCAAGCATGCTGTCGAGCCGGGACAAACAGAGAGAAAGCAGTTCCTCATCCGAAGCTTGCCGTGTGGCCTTGACTGTAGTCTGGATGCCCATGCCTTGCCGGGCGAGCTGCTGGTAGGTGACGCCTTTTAAGCGAAGGTTGAACTCCTCCTCCCGGCTCCCGGCAAACGGCAGGTGGGTATGAGGATCCACAAATCCGGGAAAGCCTGTCAGGCCTCTACCATCGATGCAAATTCCATCGTCAGTCAAATGGACCTGACGATAGTACGCTTCTTCGTTTCCGACAAAGATGATCTCTCCTTTGAAGGAGGCGATGCAACCATTCTCTATGAGCCCGACTTCAGAGAGATCAGTCTTTCTCTTCGGAATAGGACCTTGACAGGTCAATAATTGGCTGCAGTTAAGGACTGCAAGATCAGCTCGATTCATGCGGATGTTTTCTCAAGGATGTTTGTTTGTTTCGCCGAATGAAAGAGGGGGTTTCAAAAGGCTCCCATTGTTTTTCCCACGTCGGTCTTTGCCAGAGAGTTTCCCTTCCTTTAGGTTCAAAGATGTAGGGCGGTGTTTCTTGAGGAACTTCAAATGGAGGGGGTGTTTTTGGACGGGCGGCCGGGAAGTCTCCAGGTGTGGCGACCTGGCCTTCTGCCATTTGATCGAAACCGGTTGCGATAACGGTGACTTTGACCATCTCCTTCATGCTCTCATCGATAACCGTGCCAAAAATTATATTGGCATCTGGATGAGCCAGACTGTGGATGAGTTGGGATGACTTTGAAACCTCAAGTAGAGTGATATCTTTGCCGCCGGTTATGTTGATCAGAACCCCATGGGCTCCTTCGATAGATGTATCGACAAGGAGCGGACTGGATATCGCTTTTTGGGCCGCATCGACGGCTCTGTTTTCTCCGGCGGCGATACCAGTTCCCATAAAAGCCATGCCCATGCCCTTCATGATGGATTTCACATCGGCAAAATCCAGGTTAATCAAACCAGGTTTGGTGATAAGATCGGAGATGCCCTGGACAGCCTGGCGCAGAATGTCGTCAGCCATTTTGAAGGCATCCTGTATGGATGTGTCCAAATTGACGGTTTCCAACAGCCTTTCATTCGGGATAGAAATCACGGTATCCACAGCCGACTTGAGTTCTTCCAATCCTTCTTGAGCTTGCTTGGCTCGGATCCTTCCCTCGAATTCAAAAGGGAGGGTGACGATGGCGATGGCCAAGATGTCCATCTCGGATGCAAGATTGGCCAATATCGGTGTTGCGCCGGTTCCTGTCCCCCCTCCGAGTCCGGTGGTTAAAAACACCATGTCAGCACCCTCGATGATTTCGATCAGCCTTTCCGTGTCCTCCATGGCTGCCTGTTTCCCGATGTCCGGCTTCCCTCCGCTGCCTAATCCTTTGGTGAGCTGATTTCCAATCTGGGTTTTTAAACCTGCTTTGTTGCTGGAGAGTGCTTGGAGATCGGTGTTTAAAGCGATGAACTCCACACCTTCAATTCCTGCTTCGATCATCCGGTTGATAGCATTTCCGCCTCCACCGCCGATCCCGATGACCTTGATGTTTGCGCCAAAGCGCTCTTCCACCAGGTGAAATTTGAGTTTGCCTTTCAATGGATCACTCATTTTGCCTCCTATGCTTCTTTTAGCCAATCTTTGAATTTTGACCAGAACCCTTTTTTTCGGTCTCTTGGGTGACCTTTTTCCCTGTAAAGGTTATAACCGTACTGAATGAGGCCGACTGTGGTCGCAAAGTCGGGTGTACCGACGCGGTCCACGAGACCTCCAGCTCCGCTGGGATCCCCTCGTCTGACGGGAAGGTCGAAAATCTCTTCGGCTACTTCCTCAAGCCCGTCCAACAAGGCTGTCCCTCCGGTAATCACGATCCCAGAATTTAAGGATTTTTCATACCCCATTCTTTTGATGTCATTATCGACAAGCCGGAAAATCTCTTCTGCACGGGGATGGATGATGTCGGCCAGCAGTTGCCTGGAAAGAACACGGGGCTTTTTCCCCCGTCCGACAGTCGGCACTTCGATGGTTTCCTGTTCATCCACAAGAGGATGCGACACACAGCCGTATTTTTTCTTGATTTTTTCGGCATCCGGAATCGGAGTTCGCAACCCGACGGCGATATCATTAGTGAAATTATCTCCTCCGATCGGGATGACAGATGTGTACCAGAGGCTTCCGCGTTCGAAGATAGCCACCTCCGTTGTTCCGCCGCCGATATCGATCAAACCCACTCCCAGTTCCATCTCGTCATGGGTCAGAATAGATGAACTGGTGGCTATCTGGTTCAACACAACCTGTTCTATCTCTATTCCTGCACGGGCCACACAGGTTCTCAGATTCTGCACAGAAGTTATGGCCCCGGTTACAATATGAACGTTAACCTCCAATTTAATCCCGCTCATTCCGAGAGGGTCTTTAATCCCATCCTGATCGTCCACGACAAATTCCTGCGGAATGATGTGTATGATCTCCCTATCTGGTGGGATAGACACAGCTTTGGACTGCTCGATGACACGTTTTATGTCTTCACGATTAATTTCCCTGTTTTTTCCTGAAACGGCGATAACACCTCTGCTGTTGAAACTTTTGATATGGGCTCCCGAAATGCCGATGAAAGCCGCATCTATTTCCACACCAGCCATAAGCTCTGCCTCTTCTTGTGCCTTTTTGATGGCCTCCACGGTTGAATCCAAATTCACGACAATCCCTTTTCTGAGTCCTCTGGATTCGGCTGTCCCAATTCCAATAATTTCTGCCTTTTTTTCTTCGTTGATTTCACCGATGATCGCGGCGATTTTTTTTGTTCCGATATCCAATCCCACAACATAGCTGTTTTTAGACATTAAAAAGTCTCCTTCTCAGAGTCGAGAGCTTTGTTTTTCTTTTTTTGCGACAGAGGCCGCAAAATAAAGCGGTTCTCATACCTGAAGTCGATGTATTCCAAAGGCCCGTACGTTTTGAACAGGGCCATGTTTTTTTCTAAGGATTGGCATTTTTCATCAAATCGATCTTTTCCCAACTTCAGCCATGTCTCAGATTTTTTTAGTTTTATGGAAACATTTTCGTATTCTGTGAGGTCCATCACTTTGATTCGTTTCTGCCATGGAGCTCTTAGACTTTCCAGGCAGCTCCAGGCAAGAGCGAGTTTCATGTCGAAATCGCGCCTGAACTTGTTGGCATCTATGAGCAAAGGCAAATCGGGCATTTCTTCCGGCGAAATCTTTTGGAGGAGAATGCCATCTCTATCGATCAAGAAATAATCTTCTTTTTCCAAAATGGCAATTGGGATCCTTTCAGTTGTTTCGATTATTATCATGGATGGGAATATCTTCCTGATGTGAACGTTTTTGACCCATTGGTGTGTTGTTAGAAGCGCCTGGAGATCCGCGATGTTCAGAAGTAAGATATTTCCCAAGTATTTGTTTGCCAGATAATTTTGAAAATCCGTTCGGATTTCCTCTCTCTGGCATATGACCTCCGCCTCGTTGATATTTAGCTTTTCCCAGGTAATTAAAAAAAGATAGAACCTGGCGAATCCGTAAAAAAATCCGACCGCCAACAAAAAGAAAATGATGATGTGTTTAGTCTTCAGTTTTATTTTCCTGTGGATTTTTTTTGTCTCGATTCTTCCACTTTTTCTCCTGAAAGAAGTTTGTTTCGAGAGGGCAGAGCTGCCTTTGGGATTGAACGAAGCATGAACGTTAACGGCCAAGTCTATTTCCCCTTTTTTAGACGCTTAATGATATCTGGAATAATTCTGTTGATATTTCCGGCTCCTAAAACAAATATCATGTCTTCAGGCTGAACGATTTTTTCGACAAGATTAGGAATTTTTTCCATATTTTCTTCGAAATAAACATTTTTGTGCCCGTATTCTTGAATTTCCTCGTAAAGGGCTTTTCCGCTTGCCCCTTTAATCGGTTTTTCCCCTGCAGGAAATATATCTGTTAAAAGCAGAATATCTGCTTGATTGAATGCCGTTGCAAACTCTTTCATCAACATCGAAAGCCGGGAATAGCGATGGGGCTGAAAAATGGCGATTGTACGGCACGCCCAACCCTGTTTGGCCGCTTCTAAGGTGGCCTTGATTTCTGTAGGGTGGTGGGCATAGTCCTCGATGACAGTGACGTTGTTCACCTTTTTTTTGAGCTCGAAACGCCTCCCGATTCCTTTGTATTTTTCCAGCGCCTTGAGTATTGTGAGCGCAGGGATATCCAGATCGATCCCCACTGCGGCAGATGCCATGGCATTCTGAATATTGTGAATGCCGGGAACGTTCAGATGCAATTTTCCGATTTCCTTTCCTTTCCAATACAGAGTTGAGGCGCTGGTGAATTTTTCGAACTTCAAGTCTCTTGAAAACACATCAGCTTGAGCAGAAAAACCATAGGTGATAATCCGCCTTTCAAGCTGAGGAATCAGGCTCTGGAGGTTGGGATTGTCCAGACACAGGATTACAGGACAATAAAATGGAACCTTGTTGGCAAAATTGACAAAGGTTTTTTTGATCTCCTCGATTGTTCCATACTGATTCAGGTGTTCCCTGTCCAAATTGGTGAGCACGGCGATGAATGGGGAAAGGTACAAAAATGACCTGTCGCTTTCGTCTGCTTCGGCAACGATGTAATCTCCGCTGCCAAGCTTGGCGTGGGCTCCAAGGGTGTTCAATCGGCCGCCGACAATGATCGTGGGATCCAATCCTGCTTCTTCCAGGACCTGGGCAATCATTGATGTTGTTGAGGTCTTGCCGTGGGATCCCGCTACGGCCACCCCGTTTTTCAACCTCATCAATTCAGCCAGCATCTCTGCGCGGGGAATCACGGGAATTTTCAAGCGTTTGGCTTCTGCGACCTCGATGTTGTCCTCCTGGATGGCCGAAGATATCACGACAACATCTGCACCCGTGACTTTATCCGCCGCATGGCCGAAGGAAATTTTTGCTCCGAGGTGTATGAGTCTTCGCGCAGCTTCGTTTTTGTTGAGGTCTGTTCCAGAGACTGAGTACCCGAGGTTCAGGAGCACTTCGGCTATCCCGCTCATGCCGGTTCCACCGATGCCGATCATGTGGATATTTTTTAGCTTGCTTGTCGGTTTGACCACAGGCAGTCCTCCTAATCTCCTTTTTTAATGAGCTCAAAGCAAAGGTCAGCAACCCGATCCGCGACCCTTTCGACCTTTAACGGAGCAAGATTTTTTTCCATTTCGGTAATCTTTTGTTTGTTTTCTATAAATCCAGTAATTTTTTCTGAAAAAACGACAGGGCCGAATTCTTTTTCTGTGATGACTTCGGCTCCCTCGACTTTTTCAAGCTCTCTTGCATTCAGAAGCTGGTGGTTGTCCGCAGCCTGGGAAAAGGGGACGAGCAGCGAAGCTTTTTGCGAAGCGATGAGCTCTGCGATGGTGGTTGCCCCGGCGCGACTGATGATCAGGTCTGATATCTGAAAGTAATTCGCTATATCCTTGAAGTAAGGAGCTACCGTTACTTCCTCGTATCCTTCCTGTTTGTAGCTTTGTTCGACCCAGTCAAAATCTTTCTCGCCCGTCTGATGGATAATTTTTAGATGCGCTCTATCATTTTTCAGCAACGGAAGGGCTCGAACAACACCTTCGTTGAGGAAGTGTGATCCTTGGCTTCCACCGAATATCAACAGCGTGAGCCTGCTATTCCTTTCTTTAGGGCTGAGCGTGTAAAATTCTTCTCGGACCGGGTTCCCGATAAAAACTGCTTTTCCTTTGAAATGGGGGAGGGATTGCTCAAAAGATACCACCGCTTTGTCCACCCAGCGGCGAAGAAGCCTGTTGGTGAGACCCGGGTGTACATTCTGTTCCATGATCAATGTGGGAATCCGGAGCCATGAGGCAAGCAAAACTATCGGTCCCGAACTGTAGCCCCCCACACCCAAAACCAGATGGGGCTTCCTCCGCATCAGAATTGTTAAAGATTTGAGGAAAGATAAGGGGAGGAGAAGGATTGATTTGATAATTTTGAATCCCCTCCCCTTGATCCCCTCAATATTTAATGGGATAAAATGGGCGTTATAATGGGTCATAATTTGTTGTTCCAGACTGCGTGTGGTTCCGACAAATGTTATCGTGCAATCCGGGTCCCTCTCTTTGAGTTTAAGGCCCACAGCGAGAGCGGGGTGAATGTGACCTGCTGTCCCGCCACCGCTGATGATGATTTTTTCCCCCTTCATTTTTTTATTCTCGCCGATCCTTTCCTTTGAGAAATATGAAGCAATATGCCGATACTGAACAATGTGCAGATAAGAGACGATCTGCCGTAGCTGATTAAAGGAAGAGGAAACCCTGTCGGAGGCACAAGTCCGAGCACAATGCTTATATTCAGCATAACCTGGAGGAAAATGGCCAGGGTGATTCCCGCAGCCGTAAGCTGGCAGAAAAGATTGGGTGCCTTCCGGGAGATGAGAAGTCCTCTCCAGAGTATAAGCAGGAACAGGAGAAGGATCACCAGAGTTCCGATCAAGCCCAATTCTTCTCCCACGATTGCATAGATATAATCGGTATGGGCACAGGGAAGAAAGAAGAGCTTCTGAGAGCTCTGGCCAATATTCACCCCGAAAAGACCGCCTGATCCGACGGCAAGTTTGGACTGGATAATCTGGAAGCTGCTCCCCTGAGGATCCTCTGTGGGGGACAGGATAGCACGCACCCTTTCCAGCCGGTAGCTGGCCTGGAAGAGATAAAACGCAAATAGCCCTGCCGAAGCCACACCAAAGGCTAAAAAATACTTGAAGTTCACGCCGGCTATAAACAGCATGATAGCAGAGATCAGGAAAATGAGAAGGGCCGTGCCGTAATCCGGTTCTTTAATGATCATCAGGATAAAAATGAGCAGAATAACAAGAGGGAAGACCAAGGTGCGGAACTCATCCAACTTCTCTTTCTTCCGGTCAAGATAATACGCAAAAAACAGGATAAGGTTGATTTTTGCCAGCTCTGATGGTTGGAACCGCAATCCCAAGAGCTGAATCCAGCGGTTGGTTTTTCCGACGGCGGGCATGATCAAACTGAGCGTAAGAAGGAACAGTGTCAGGAGGAGAAATGTATAAATGATGTTTGCGTTTTGGTAGAACGGTTTTCTCACCCATAATATGCCTGCCATGAGAAACAATCCCACAGTGGCTCCGATGATTTGATGGATGAAGTAATAAAAAGGCTGGTTAAAACGCTCGGTGGCCATGACGCCGGAAGAGCTGAAAACCATGATCAACCCGATTAAAATGAGGGCAAGGGTGGTGATTAAAAGAGGTTTATCAAAGCCAAAAGGTTTGAATATTTCCATTCTCTTATGCTTTTCCATGTTCCACTTTTTTCTTAAGGATCGTGACTTCTTCCTTAAAGACGTTTCCTCGTTCTTCAAAATTTTTAAACATGTCAAAACTCGTACATCCAGGTGCTAAAAGAACGACCCCCTTCGGGGAGGCAGACAAATAGGCCAGATACACGGCCTCTTTCAAGTCAGAAGCTTCTTTCATCGGGACTGTGTCGTCCAAAGACTTTTTTATCTTTTCCGTAGCCTCGCCGATAAGAACAATCGCCTTCACTCTTTCTTGAACGGATTCTCTCATCTGGACAAAATCTCCCCCCTTATCCCTTCCTCCAAGGATAAGAACGATGGGACTGACAAAACTCTGTATGGATTTTAGAGAGGCGTCGATGTTGGTCGCTTTGGAATCGTTGTAAAATTCCACATGTCCGAGTGCACCAACTTTTTCCAACCGGTGTTCGAGTCCTTTGAAGTCCTGTATGGATTTTTGTATGGAGGATATGGGAATTTTGAAAACGTGGCCAACCAAAGCGGAAGCCATGATGTTTTCGCGATTGTGAAGGCCAAACAGAAAAGTTTTATCTGGCCGGAGCAACTTTTCTTGTGTTTCATCTGCCAGAATGATCCAATCGTCTTGGACCCAGCATCCCCGGGAAACTTTTTGCTTCTGGCTGAAAGCATAGACCTGAAATATCCCCAGTTCCCTCAAGGCCCACACCCGCGGATCATCTCTGTTCAGGATGGCCGTGTCCTTCTCCTCATGAGAAAGGAGAAGATTTTTTTTGGATTGGTAGTAATCCTCAAAATCTGTGTGCCAGTCCAGATGGTCTGCTGTAATATTTAATAAAATGGAGAGGGCTGCTCGAAATTGTTTGATATACCTCAGTTGGAAGCTGGAAAGTTCTGTCACGAATATATCATCGGGCTGACTTTTTTCAACAAAAGAGATCAGCGGTGTCCCGATGTTTCCTGCCAGATGGCTTTGTATTCCCCCTTCGAGAAGAATTTTGTGGGTGAGGGTGGCGGTTGTGGATTTTCCGTTGGTTCCTGTAATCCCTACGATTTTTCCTTTTAAATACCTGTAGGCCAGCTCGATTTCCGAGAGGATTTCCTTCCCCTTTTTTCTAGCTGCTTCCAGCTGAGGGATGTACGGGACTCCTGGGCTGGGAATAATCAATTCCGCATCCAGGAAGGATTGAAGTTTGTGGCCTCCAACCTCCACATCAGCCCCGGCCTTCCGCCAAAAATTTATCCTGTTGCCGAGGTTTTCAGGACGTGATCTTTCGCTGATCTTAACTTCCGCACCTCGCCGGATGAGAAAATCACATACGGCTTCTCCCGTACGTCCCAAACCGACAACCAGCGTTTTAATTCCAAGTAAATCCATTTTATCTCAGTTTTAATGTTGTTAAGCTGAAGAGGGCAAAGATAATGCCCAAGATCCAGAAACGGACAACAATTTTTTCTTCCGACCAGCCCAAAAGTTCGAAATGATGATGAAGAGGAGCCATTTTGAAAATCCTTTTTCCTCCGGAAAAACGAAAGTAAGAGACCTGAAGGAGAACAGAAAGAGCTTCCAGGATGAAAACACCTGCCACCATGAACAGAAGGAATTCTTGTTTGATCAATATGGCGATGGCACCGATGCTCCCTCCCAATGACAATGCGCCCACATCTCCCATAAAAACCTGGGCAGGATGGCAGTTAAACCACATAAAACCCAAACAGGCGCCTGTCATGGCACCTGCGAATATGGTGAGTTCTGATGCTTGGGCAACACGGAAAATATTGAGATATTCCGAAAAATCCGCGCGCCCGGCTAAATAGCATAAAACTGTGAAGGCACTGACGCTTATCAGAGTCAGACCGATAGCCAATCCATCTAATCCGTCGGCGAGATTGACGGAATTGGATGAGCTGACAAGAATGAGTATGATCCATGGGAGATAGGCCCATCCCAGATATGGAACCCATTTTTTAAAAAATGGAAGGCTTAGATGGAGGTCAAACTTGCCCTGGAATCCTAAGTAAACAAAGACAAAACCGAGCAGGCCGGCCAACAGGATCTGAAAGATAAACTTGTGTTGGATGATCAAACCTCTCGATTTGTGCTTTTTGATTTTTAAATAGTCATCCCAGAACCCGAGAATCCCGAACAGAAACATAGTGCTCATAGCGAGCAAGACATGCGTGTTGCTGAGATCTGCCCAGAGAAGAGTAGGGATCAGGGTTGAGGCGATGATCAGAATCCCTCCCATCGAGGGTGTGCCTTTTTTGTTTTGATGACTCTCAGGACCATACGGGCTGATTTCTTCCCCCAGGTGGAATTTTTTTAACATTCTGATCACCCATGGGCCCAGCATAAAAGAAATGAGCATGGCCGTTATCCCTGCTAAAGCGATCCTGACCGTGTAATATCCAAACGGATTAAACAGGATGGAAAATTTCTTGAGCGGTGCCAATAGCCAGTACAACATGTCAGCTTTCCTTTTCTTTTAGCCTTTCAACGATTATTTCTGTTTTTATTCCGCGGGATCCTTTGACCAACACCATATCTCCCGGTTTAAGGAACGATGGGACATGATTTGCCGCCTCTTCGGAATTTTCGAAGGAGGCGATCTGCTTCCCGTTCATTCCCGCCTGAAGGGCTCCTTCTGCCATGTGGCGGCTGAGAGGTCCGATCGTGATGAGCAGGTCCCATGTGAGCTTCTGCACATTTTTTCCTGCTTCGAGATGGTAGGCGGTCTGGGCTCTGCCAAGTTCCAACATGTCTCCCAGAACAGCCACTTTTCTTTTAGCCTCCAGCTTGGAAAGATCCTTGAGTGCAGACTCCAGTGCGGCAGGATTCGAATTGTAAGAATCATCGATCAGAGTGATATTGTTCCGAAGATGATGAATCTCTCCGCGCATCGGAAAGGGTTTCAGGATTTTTGTCTGTGCGAGGATGTCGTCAATCGGTGTGGAGAAAGCATAGGCAACACTTGAGGCGGCGAGATAATTATACAGGAAACTTTTATAGACAAACGGGATAACCGTTTTGTTCCTTTTTTTGCCGTAGATGAGATCAAAAGATATCCCCTGATATCCTTTTCTCTGGACGTTTTCTGCCCGGATGTTACAGCCTTCAGATAGGCCAAAAAAGATTTTAGTTCCAGCCCATTCCTCAGCAATTTTTTGAACGGCTGGATCATCTCCATTGAGTATGGCCGTTCCTTTTTGGTTCATCCCAGCGAGCATTTCCTTTTTTGCCGAAGCAATTTCTGCGATACCGCTAAAAAACTCTAGGTGGACGGGATGGATGTTGATTATCACGGCAATATCAGGGGGAGCGATTTGTGTAAGGCGGGTTATTTCTCCCGGGGCACTCATGCCCATCTCTAAAACAGCAACCTCATTTTCCTGCTGAAGTTTCAGGATAGAGAGAGGAAGACCGATGTGGTTGTTGTAGTTTCCTTCTGATTTGAGAACCTCGAAATTTCGGCTCAACAGGGCTGATGCAAGCTCCTTTGTGGTGGTCTTTCCGATGCTTCCTGTAATCCCAACGACTTTCACCGGGTGGGTGCGCAGGACTTTTTCAGCGAGTGTTTGAAGAGCAAACAGGGTATCGTTCACGTGGATCAATGCCATGTCAGGCTTAGGAGGAATGATGGACTCGGAGATGACAGCTCCTGCCGCTCCCTTTTGGGCTGCATCAGCAATGTAGGTATGTCCATTTCGTTGAGCCACTAGGGCAAAAAAGAGCTCTCCCGGTTGGCTTATCCGAGAGTCGATGTTGAAATTTCGGAACACAACCGAAGGCAAACCTTGGAGGATTTTTCCTCCGGTTTTTTCTGCAATCTCGTTCAGATTAAGCTCAACCAATTTGAGTCGTTCTCCTTTTTTTTAGCAGTTCCTGGATAACCTCAGTGTCGCTGAAATGGATCACCCGGTTTTTGATGATTTGATAGTCTTCATGCCCTTTTCCAGCAACAAGGATGTAGTCACTGGGTTGGCCTATAGCCAGAGCACGGCTGATGGCTTCTTTCCTGTCGGGGATAACTTCATACTGATTGCTGCCCGATTTTTTCATTCCCCTCTCGATTTCTGCAATGATGGCTAAAGGGTCCTCTGAACGTGGGTTGTCCGAGGTAATGATGGAATAGTCGGCCAATCTTCCGGCAGCCTCTCCCATCCGAGATCTCTTGGATTTGTCCCTGTCCCCGCCAGCCCCAAAGACCAAAATGGTTTTTTTGGTGGCAAATTTTTTGGCGGTTTCAAGCAGCTGACGCAGGGCATCATCATTATGGGCGTAGTCCACGAAGATGTGGAGGCCGACGGAATTTTTAATTGCCTCGAACCTACCCGGAATTCCTTGGAGGCCAGCAATCCCAGAGGTAATTTTGGATTCAGGAATTTTAAGGATCAGAGAAGTTGCAACCGCTGCAAGAATGTTATACAAATTTGGACGACCCAGAAGGGAAGAGGATATTCTCATTTTTCCGGCTGGATATCTAACCACCAATTCTATTCCCTTTTCCGAGATGGAAAACTCCTCGGCACGAACCAACACTCTCGGCTCCAGTCCGTATGTGATAGCCCCCAAGTGGAGTTCTTCGATTAATCTTCTCCCCCAAACATTGTCTGCGTTGATCACGGCCATCATCTTTTTTTGTGTTGGAAGAAAAAAGAGCTTTTTTTTCGCCTCGAAGTATCTGTCCATGGTTTGATGATAATCTAGGTGTTCGCCGCTCAAATTGGTGAAGATGGCTGCATCAAAATCTACGCCGGTAACCCGTTGCAGCTCAAGAGAATGTGATGAAACCTCCACCACACAATGAGTGGCATTTTGATCAACCATGCTGTGCATAAGGTGCTGTAAATCGGGGGCTTCAGGTGTTGTTCTTTGGGCCGTTATACTTAAGCCCGGACCTCTGTAGGAAATCGTTCCGATGACTCCCGGCGAAAATCCAGCGGTCTTGAGTATGGTCTCGAGCAGGTAGCTGATCGTTGTTTTCCCTTTAGTGCCGGTTATCCCGACCACCTGGAGTTTACGGGATGGGTGGTGGAAAAAGTTGGCAGAGCAAAGGGCCAGAGCTTTTCGTGATTCTTGAACTTGGATCCAGTTGATATCGAATTCCGAGGGCTTCGATCTCTCGGAGAGAATAGCTGAGGCCCCCTTTGACATGGCCTCGGGAATGAAATGAAAGCCATCTTGTTTTTCACCTCTTAAGGCTGCAAAAAGATACCTGGTTTTAACCGATCGAGATGAATAGGCAATGCCTTTGATCTCCTCATCCGCATTCCCATGGAATTGCATTACCGGAATGTCCTTGAGCAAATTTTTAATTTTCATTTACCTTGCTCACTCCTAATTCTTGATGCAATCAGGGTATTGAGAAGTTTTTTTTGAGGTGAAATGCACAGATATCGCAGGATTTTTTTTGCGGTTTCCCGAAAAACGGGAGCAGCCACTTGGCCGCCATAAAAAGATCCTTTAGGATCGTCAATGACCACGATCATCGAAAAAAGCGGCTTCTCTTTTTCAACCACACCCACAAAAGAGGCCACATGCGCTGTTGATAAATATTTTTTTGAAATCGGATCATATTTTTGTGCCGTGCCCGTCTTTCCGGAAACAAAGAAACCCGGTATTTGTGCCGCTTTTCCAGTTCCTGAGGCAACTACTTCGAGCAGGATTTTGTGCACGATTGCTGCGGTCTTTTCTGAAATGGCCCGTTTGTAAGACAGAGGAGAAAGAGTTTCTGTCTCTGATCCGTGAATTTTCTGGACTATCCTGGGGGGAATGATGACTCCTTTATTGGCGATGATATTGAGAGCCTGGAGCATCTGGATAGGGGTCACAGAGATTTCATATCCAATGGCATGGGAGGCAACAGAGATTTTTGTCCATCTCTCCAAAGGATTAAGAAGGCCTCTTTCCTCTGCCGGGAGGTCGATCCCTGTTCTTTGGCCAAATCCAAACCGCTTGATAGCCATGAACAGATTTTCCTTGCCGATCCGCTTTCCTATGAGGATGGCTCCGACGTTCGAAGAGTGGATGAAAACCTCAGGAAAAGCAAGAATGCCAAATCGCTTATGATCCCAAAATGTATTTCCGGCATAAACAACATATCCTGAGCTACAGTCAAAGATTTCTGTGAAGTCCACGCTGTTATTCTCCACGGCTGCTGACAAAGTGATGATTTTGAACGTCGAGCCAGGATCATAGACGTGGTGCACGGCGTTGTTTCTGTCAAGTTTTGTGGGTGGATTAGGCGGGTGGTTGAGGTCATATGTGGGATAATTTGTCATTGCCAGAATATCTCCGCTTAAAGGTTCAGAAATGATGATCGTGCCCCATCCAGCATGGCTTTTCAAAACAGCATTTTTGAGCTCTTGTTCGGCAATATATTGAATGGTCTCATCGAGAGTTAAAACCAGATCTTTCCCATCCACCGGAGCCTTAAGCCGTTCAAAATGATACCTTCTCCTCTTGGCATCCCTTAAAATGAGGTCCTCTCCCTCTATCCCCTGGAGTATTTGGTTATATTTGTATTCGATTCCGCTGACGCCCTTCTCGTCGATATCGACTCTGCCAAGGACATGAGCCGCCCGCGCCCCCTGAGGATAAAATCTCTTTGTTTCTTCCATCAGGTATATTCCGCTGAGCTTCTTTTTTCTGACCAGATTGGCTTTTTGCTCTTCGATTTTCCGCGCGAGCCATATAAAATTTGCATCTTTATCGATTTGCGTCCTGATGGCTTTGAGTTTGTTAGGAAATAACTGCAAAATTCGTCCAATTTCCTTTGCTCTTTTCCATTGAGCGGAATGAGATTCCCCATCCAAAGGATGGAAAAAGACAGAATACCGGGGCACGCTGCGAGCCAGAATGGTCATGTTTCTGTCAAAGATGGATCCTCTTTTGGGGCTGATCTTGGTTTTATTCTGGTTTTGCTGTATAGCTTCAGCTTTCAGCTTCACATGATCGATTACCTGGAGCTGGATAAGACGGGACACAATTATTCCCATCCATAGAATGGATAGGACGGCAAGAAAATATGTGCGTTTTTTGGCTTTATTCTGGTGATAGCTTTTCATTATGTTCTTACTGCTCTTTATCGATGTTCTGATAGACAATCTGGCCCTCAGCAGGTTCAGTCAATTTCAGTTTATCCCTTGCGATGCGTTCCACACGATTGAGCGTGAGGAGACTCGATTTAACGGTCTCCAGTTTTTCCACATCCTTCTCAAGTTCGACCACTCGGTGCTCTAATTCTGCTGTGCTGTAGCCAAGGCTCACTGATTCTGTTTGGTGCCAGACATAAATGCTGAGGATGAGAAGGGCAAAAAGTGTGCAGGCGATTCCGATGAGGATCTCTTTCCTGCGGAATTTTTTTCTGACCATCAGCGTCGTTCTCCTGCTCTCAGTTTGGCTGATCGAGCCCGCGAATTTTCCGCAATTTCCCTTTCGGTGGGTATGACAGGTTTTTTGGTCAGTATTTTCAAAAGGGGCTTGTTCGTATTTTGTTCTGCCAGTCGATGGAAGGTCCTCTTGACAATCCTGTCTTCGAGTGAGTGGAAGGAGATCGCAACGATTCGAGCTCCTTTTGATATTTTGATGATAATAGTTTCCAGAAAATCAGCAAGGCCTTTGAGTTCGTGATTGACCTCAATCCGAATTGCCTGAAATACTTTGGCTGCAGGATGGATTTTTCCTCTCTGAGGTCTCCAACGGCAAACTTCTTCAACAAGCTGGCGAAGCTCTGTCGTTTTTTCAATTTTTTTGATTTTTCTCCGGGAGACAATTTCTCTAGCGAGCAGTTTTGCCTGACGAAGCTCACCGTATTGTCTGAGGATTTCTGCGAGTTTGTGTTCCGAGTATTTATCGAGAATTTTGGCAGCCGTGGTCTTGTTGCGCAGGTCCATTCGCATATCCAGGGGGCCCTCCATGTTGAAACTGAATCCCCTGGCGGGCGAATCTAGCTGGAAGGAAGAAAACCCCAGGTCAAGGAGAATTCCGTTCACATGGGAAAAATCCACATCGAGTTCCGGCAGATATCGAAAATCCGACTGATAAAGACTGACCCTATCTGAATAGTGTTGGAGTCGGTTCCTTGCCTCTAAAAGAGCGCTTTCATCTATGTCGAATCCGATGACTTCAGCATCGGAATTTCTCTTCAGGATTTCAAGCGTATGTCCCCCTTGCCCAATCGTACAATCAACATACAATCCTTTTCTTCCGACATCCAAATATTCCATGACTTCTTCCAAAAGGACGGGAATGTGGGAGCTTCCGATCATACCTTCTTGTCTTGGGACATAAGCTCCGCGATGTTTTCAAAGTCTTCATCGGTGAGAGGCTTTTCTCCAAGCGTTTCTTCAAGTAAAGTCTTGTTCCAGATTTCTAGATGATTGGAAAGGCCGATGACCTCCACTTCATCTTCGAGTTTCGCCTTATCTCTCAATAATTGATTGATCAAGATGCGGCCTTTCGAGTCTATTCGATATTTTGTGCCTTTTGAGTTTACCCGGATCAGCAGCCTTCTGATAGCGGGTTTGAAATGATAGGCGCCTTCTCCTGCAATTCCTGTCAGGCTGTTCCAGACGGGAAGGGGATAGATTTGAACGGCTTCATCCGTAAGCGAGGTGATAAAAAGTTCTTTGCCGTATTCTTCTTCGATGGCAGCGCGGAATTTTTCTGGTATTTTTATTCGGCCACTTTTGTCGAACCGTGCAGCATAACTTCCGATTAACGTGTTTCCCATTTTGTCCCGTTTTGTCCCATTTTTAGTAAAATATATTTATTATATAACTCTATGTCAAGGAAAAAGTTGAAAAAGTCCGGTATAAATTTATTATTTTCTATATATTGGGGGAAATGGGATGAGCATACCAAATGCAGGCGTACTTGAAGAAAAAAAATGCTGGGGGAAAGCAGGGGGCAAAAAGGAAGGAGATCAGGTCGTAAAAGAGGCTATGGCCTACTCTATTTGGCGAGATGTGAGAAGTTTTTTGGCAAGGACAAAATCTTTTTCAGGGACGAGGATTTTGATCTCTCCCAGGCCGTCCATCGAAAACGGATGAACAGAATGAACCACCAGGCCTTTGAGCAGGCATGGGATGCCATGACTTTTGAGGAAGCTTTTTACGACTTCTGCTTCGGCAGATCCCCATGCGCTGTAGACTTCCTTAAATTCAGATTCTGGTTCCTGAGATGTATTGTTCTTCTGGTCAGTCATGTTTTTACAAACATCTTTATCGTTGGGTTTCCCTTTTTTTATTTTTTCGTGCGAAATAATCCTCCAGGATTTTTTTATGGTCAAAGGCCAGAGAAAAATTCAATTCGTTCGGTTCAAACACCCTGATCTCCTGGGCATCATCCCGGGCCACCGGATTCCCCCTGGCCTCAGCGATGAAAACAGTCGAGATCGTGTGTTTGCGGGGGTCCCGTTTTGGATCCGAATACGTGTGCATCTGGCATAGAAGTCGAATATCCAAAGAGGTCTCCTCTTTGGCCTCCCGAACAGCCGCGTGTTCCAGGGTCTCGCCGTAATCGACAAATCCACCCGGCAGAGCCCATCCGAAGGGAGGATTTTTCCGCTTGATGAGGACGATTCCTTCCGGGCCGTTTTCTTTTTCTATTTCTATGATGATATCAACGGTAGGCGCAGGATTTTTGTATTTTTTCAAGGCTAAATGATCTTGAACTTTTTTTCCAGTTTTTCAAGTCGCTCAACTATGCCTCCATATTCCAGCTCACTGTAAGGGAGCATGGCAGCTCCAGAAAAACCCTGACGGCGGATGCCGGTTGCTTTCTCGGATATTCGCATGCGGACATGATCCCAGTAGGGATGATCGAAAACGTCAGCCGGCTCTGTGAGCTTTCCGTCTTTGATACAGAAAGCAGCTCCCGTCACAACCGGGGGGCCATCGAAGTAGGAAATAGTGCAATTCAATTTGCAGGGCATCAAAGGGCCGTTGTGGCTGCCTCTCATAAAACCTGCGACAAAATGCCCGATCTCGAAGGGCGCCAGCACCTCTCCGGTTGCCGGGAATTCCCCTTGGACTCTGACCAGAGCGATCGGGTCGTCCTTCCCCGTGTATTTTCCTGCAATGTTGTGCAGCCGGGTTGTCGAGATGGAAACAGCCTGGTTTCCTGTCCTGCGTGAGTAGATGCTTTCGATGACGTATCTCTCATTATCTCTGAGAAGCGCAGCTATATCATAGATATCCTCGGGAGAATTGAGATCGATAACTTTGTCCTGTTCGGTGTATTCAACGTCTATGATTCGGAATTTGAATCCATCGGCCATCTTGGGACTGAGAGTGAGACCTGCACAGTACATCGGGTCAGAAAAGCCAAGATAGAAGGGAAGGTTATAGGCTCCAGGATCGGTTTTGTCCGCGGCAAAAAAGACAAATGGCTCGTTAGGTCTTTCTTCGAATTCCAGCTCTGCTACCGCCGGTCCCATTCCCTTGATGTTTCCGCTGAAGGCATCTTTCAAAAGGTCCTGGCCTGCTCCATAGAGCCCTTGTTTTTTAGCCACATCCGTCCCAGCAAGGAAAGCATCCCAAGCCATCTTGTGTATTTTTTCGTCCATGACTCCCCTTTCATGAGTGCACAGTATGGCGATGTCATCACCTGTGTGGCTGATGTAGGAATCAATGATGAAGTTTTTGCCGAGTTCCCGGACCTTGTTTTTGACTTCATCCAAAAGTGCCTGGCTTGGTGCAATATGGCCGCCGATGCTTCCGATATCGGCTTTTAAAACGCTAAGAGTAACTTTCATTAGAACCTCCCTGTATTTATGCGTCACCCATTCTAATTGTTTTATCCGCTCCATGTCAACTTCCATGATGTCCTCAAGTCACCGTCCCCATTATTAGATGATTGTCCCTATTATAGGACAAAATTTAGGGGAGAATTCGACTTTCCCCCAGATTTTATTGGCACAAAAGTTGCAATTGTGTATAATTGAAAACAAGGAAAGGAGAAAAGAAATGAAAAAGGCGGCAAAGATCCTTTCACTGGTCATTTTTATTGGCGTATTTCTTGCCAACTGCACAACGATCGAGAAACGCTACACGGGAAGGCGCATCCAGACTGCTCCCTCCGAATACGAATACCGGGATTATGGAACTCAGGACTATTATTCTCGCGGCTATTATTATGATCCCTACGACAGTTTTTATTTCGGCCCGTCCTACTGGGGCGGATTTAGCTTCTGGAATCCTTTCTGGTATTATGGCATCCTCGGTTCTTACTACTGGGGGTACTCACCCTATTATTGGGGAAGAGGCTACTATCCTTATTATCGACGCACCGGATATTCTCCTTACCGTTCGACCTACAGGTCTTATATCCGGAAAGACCAGCTGAGAAGAGGAAGAACCTCCAGAAGTCCCAGTGTCAGGACAAAAAAGTCCTCGAAAAGGTCTGGCTACACGACAGGAATCAGATCCCGATCTCTGGCTCCTGCGAGAACAAGGACTTCTGTGACCCGGACCAGAACTTCTTCCAGAACCGCTGTAAAGAAGAAAAAATAGCGGACCTTCCGCTTTCAGCTTAAACAGTCAGCCGCTGAAGTCGGAGTAAGCGATAACAAAGAGGGGGACAATGAAAAAAGAAATGGTTCTGATTGTGCTCTGTCTGTTCCTTTCTGTGGGCGTGATAGGCCAAACCCACTCCCAATATATCTATTATTGGGATACGGATACCTATTTTGGACATGTCATATACCCTGAAGCTAAGCATGATGGGAAAGATACGGTTGTGATACGAGCCGGCCAGAGCAGTCCTGAAGTGGCCGACCTGAACGTCCCGCTCGCGCCAGGAGATACGATTCAAACGAGCGAGCGAAGATGTGAGATCCAGTTCGATACAGGCACTGTCATCCGGCTTGATAGGAACAGCAAATTAAAAATTGAGACCATCCTTGCCCAAAGCCTCAGTTCAAGAAATCAGTTAACCAATCTGCTGCTGCTCAAAGGACAAATCTACGTTATGTACAAGAGATACGTCCGGAAAGAATTATTTCAGATTATAGCGCCTAATGCCGCTGTGAAGTTGAATCACAACTCCGTGGCTTTGATCAAATCCTTGGCGGATGGGAGCACGGATATATATATGACGGAAGGCAGGGGCTGTGTTCTTTATGGACCGAGCGAGAGCTCCATCAAGAAAAAAATCCTAAAAAAGTCAACAAAAATAATGGTAACTCCAGACCATCAGGCAGTCGCCGGTCAGTACGAGGAAATCGAAGATTTTGATGCGTGGAACGAGAAACTGAACAGGGAATTCCTTGAGTTCCATAAGGGAAAGGCCGTTATCCCTTTACCTATACAAAAATTGTCCATGGGAGTCTATTATTTCGCCCAGAAATTCTCCAATCTCTATGGGGAATGGCTTTGGGATAGTCTCTATGGATATGTCTGGCGGCCCTTTTTAAATGACCAGTCTTACCCCTGGGGAAGATGGATGCCTTATTATCAAGGACGCTGGACAAGTGTGCAGGGACAGCTCTTTTGGGTTCCTTCCGAACCCTGGGGCTGGGTGCCCTATCACTTGGGTATCTGGATGTGGAACAAGAAAAAAGGATGGATGTGGATTCCCGGATCAGTGTTCGCACCTGCCTGGGTGGACTGGACTTTTTCCCGAGGCTTATTCTGCTGGCGGCCCTGGTCCATCATGGATTGGTATGCCTATGGAGTATACAGGGATGGCCTGCTTCCCTATTTTGCGTACTTGATTTATCCTGATGATGATCGGTATCCAATTACAACGCCCCCGGGATTAGAAGCCAATGCGGTCCGAAGAGTTCTCTCCAGGGATCAGTTAAAGGGTAAAAAAGCAGCTCCTTATCCGATGCCAAAGGAGTTCAAAAAAGCCTACAAACAGGTTGTTGTGGCCTTGAAAAAAGGGGAGGATTGGGCCCTTGCTCCGTTAAATGAAATGCCAAATCAAATGTTGGTTGTGAGCAGAGAGGAATTGAATGCGGCCAGAGTTGATGAGAAAGTTATGAAACTGTCCAGTCTGTCTCAGGATAAGAAGATGGATATCCTGCTCCGGAAATCACAGCAAAATCCGTATCGCCAGGCAAGGAATGCCTTTGTCCGGAACGAAAAAATAGCCTCCCTACGCGAGAAGATCAGTGATTTGATTCACGGCTCAAAAGGCCCGAAGGACTTGAAAATCCAGAAGTTCCAGCTCTCCGGTGTGATGGCCAACGCAGTAAAAACGTCCTTTTCGATGCGATTCCGGGACTGGAATCCCGATGTCAAAGCTGCGCAGAGAGCAGGAGTATCCATTCGATATTCCAGCCGAACCAACGAAGTGAGATGTCCTGAGCTTCATTTGTCTTCGAGGCAAGTGGAAGGGTCAAGAGGCTATAGAAGACCGCGTGTCTATCTTACGTCTGGAGGATCCGCAGCGACTTCTGGATCGCAGGGGGCAGCTTACATGGGAAGCTTTGCATCCTCTTCGCAAAGCAGTGCGTCCGGTTCAAAAGCTTCCAGTTCTGGATCCAGGAGCGGAGGTTCTGCAAGCAAAGGCGGAAAAGTCAAAAAGTAGACTGCGTTTGAATCCTGAAGGCAGGGTCACGCCTGGTCGGGATTTTCCGATGTCAGTCTTCCCATCCTTCAGAACACTTTTTTCTCCGGTGGGAAATCCTTCTGTTGTAAGAGAACGGGAAATGTCTTCTGAGAGAGATTAACCTGAATTATTCATAAACATGATTTTTTTTACCGGGATTTAATACTATATA
>CAZOJY010000013.1:0-43600 GCA_964580235.1 uncultured Eubacteriales bacterium
AAAATCGGTAACGTGTCCCTTAAATTTCCGGTAACGTGTCCCTTGATTTTAAGCTTGCACATGAATAATTCAGGGTAGCCTGGATAATTTATGAATTATCCAGGTTAATTAACCTAGATTATTCACAAATGGATATGCGCGGCTCGGCCTGTGAAGCTGTGGTTGTCCACCGCGAACAGGCTGCAACAAAACAGATCCATTTGCCCGGAGGGTAAAAAAGGCCGATATAAGGAAAATTTTTTCAGAAAAATAAAAGGATATGTTAATACTTGACTCAGATTGCCTAACTGATTGATTCTGTTTATGTTGAAAGATGGCATCGGCCTTTTTTATGAATAGGCTAGGTTAAAAGGAAGAGAAAACAATAAGCGGTGCATCAAAATACAAACTGTAGTGTTGAGCCAACTGCTTAAAATCCGCGAGGAATTCTGGCCGGAGGGGCTTAACAGGTTTAAATCTGTGGGCCAAAGGATTGATATATTTACCGGCATATTTGATCCTGTAATCCAGATGAGGTCCTGTCACTTCTCCTGATGCCCCGACTTCTCCTATTTTGTCTCCTTCGTTCACTCTGTCCCCTGTTTTTACGTAACATCTCCGGAGATGGAGATACATGGTTTCGTACTGATTTTTGTGCCGGATATGGACCATGCGTCCCGAAGCTCCATTCCACCCGGCCGATAAAACGGTGCCGTCTGCCGTAGAGAAGACTGGGGTTCCCACTTTTGCTGCATAATCTACACCGTAATGGGGACGGTAGACCTTCCTCACGGGATGGAGCCGCCTGTAGGAAAAACGGGACGTGATGCGAGGGGTGTATTTGAACGGGGATATTCGAAATTGCCTTCGCATGGAGTCTCCTTCGCCATTGAAATAATCTGTTTCATGTGTGTCTGGATAAGAGTACCGGAAAGCCTGAAATTTGTTCCCTTGATTTATGAATTCGGCTGCTAGCACCGAACCATAACCCACAAATTCTCCCTTTAGGTATTTTTTCTCAAATAGAATTCTAAATGAATCGCCCTTCCGCAGGTCGATGGTGAAATCGACATCCCAGGCAAAAATTTCCGCAAGCTCGTAAGCCAGGATTTCTTTTTCTCCTTCCCTGGCTATGGCATTCGGCAGGTTATCCTCGATGGTCCCCCAGATCATGTGGATTTCGTTTTCATACGGGATTTTTTTTTCTGCTGCTTCGTACCTCCCCCCTATCTTTTGAATATGGAGGTAATTATCGCTGTCGATATCATAGTCGATGGCCGTGATTGTTTCGTATTCGTTCGTATACAGCCTGATTTGCTGGCCCTCTTTAATCTTAGCCAGGTCGTAAACAGGCTTGACCTCGGTCCTCAGCTTGTGAATTTCGGCAGGCAAAAAACCCTGCCGGGATAAAATGTCAGATAGAGTTTCCCCTTTTTTGATGGTCTTGACTGTTTCTTTCAAAGGAGGCGGAGATTTGTCAACCTCAATCTTTGACGGAGGCTCTTTGGCCTTCTCCTCAGCTTCCGCTTTGTCTTTGGAAAGGAAGCATAGAGTTAGAAAAATGCCGAAGGCGATGATGATAAAAATAAGAAGAGGAAGGTGCCCTATCTCGTGCTCCTCGGTTCTGCGTATTCTGATTTTTACTTTCATTTACCCGGTAATTTTTTCTGTCTCCCGATAAAAACAATAATTCATTTGAGGATTTTAGTCAATATCATTGGATTGAACCTCAATCCCGCTTGAATCCCTTAACATTTTGGTGAAAGACAGGGTATATTAATGTGGATGAAAGATGAAGATAAGCTTGTGGAAGACGTCCTTCAAGGTAAACACGCTTCCTTTGAGCTTTTGCTTCAACCCTATCGGAAAGGATTTTTGAACATAGCATATCGAATCACAGGCGACAGAGAAGAAGCCAGAGAGGTCTGCCAGGATGCCCTCCTCAAGATCTTCAAATACCTGAAATCCTACAAAAAGGGGCGCTCTTTTAAAACCTGGTCCTATAAAATTTTAATGAATTCTTCTTATGATTTTTTAAGGGAAAAGAAAAAATTCAAACAGGTGATCGACAGCCAAAAAACAGCGTCTGTTTATACCATCCCTCAAATCGAACAAAAAATATGGAAAAACCAGATGAGGAAAAAAATTCAAAGCATGCTGGATATTTTGTCGCCCAGGGAAAAAGCCGTTTTTGTACTTCGTGACAGCGAGGGTCTCTCGGTGAGAGAGGCTTCCCTGGTTCTGAGATGTTCCCAGATGAGCATCCGGACGCACCTGTCACGCGCCCGGCAAAAAATCAAAATCCATTTTGAAAAAAAATATTTAAACAAAAAAAGGGAGGAAAAAACATGAAATGCCAGAAGATCCGACGGCTACTTCCTCTGTTGGCAGGATCTGAGCTCCCTGAATCCCGAATCGCATCGGTTAGAGCACATTTGGAAGGATGTTCGCAGTGCCGGAAGGAACATGAAAAATACACATTTCTTGTCGGCCAAACCCGAAAGTGGCTCACAGAAGACAAAGTCCAATGGGAAGAGCAGGAGTGGCAAGAGATGGTTCAATCTGTCGTGAACCGGGATTCACGGAAAAGAACATCCCTGGTTCCGTGGCCTTTCGGGAAAGCCTGGGCCTATGCTCTTATGGCCGGAGTGATTCTCCTTCTTGCTGTCCTTATCATCCGGCCTCCTCTTGTCAAAAAGACCGGCATCACAGCCGGATTTGTGGATGTGGAAGATTTGAAAAAACAAGAAGTTGTTTCTATGACCATGGTATCGAAGGAGACCGGGCTGAAAGTTGTCTGGGTCTTCAACAAAAATTTCAATTTGGAGGAAAACGAATGAGAAAAGCAACGGTATATTTTATTGCTTTATTTTTGATGGCGGGTATCATCCCCGTGCTTTATGCCCAACAGGATGCGGTTCAATCCAATCTCAGGAAAGAAATCGTCAAGGTTAACTACATCGATGCAGTATCGGCATACCGCATTCTCATGCCTTACAAGAGCAAGAATGGCAAGCTTCAATTGATGCGCGAGAACAATATGCTGATCATCGAGGATATTCCGGAAATTACCGAAAAAATCCTTTCGATTTTGAAAGAAATAGATATCAAGCCGCGCGAATTGCAGTTTGCTGTGGACTTGATCCTGGGATCCATGTCGGAAAGGCCAACGGATAAAGACGCTGCATCAGCGGATTACCCAGACAGAAGAATCAAATCGGATCCGCTCATAAAGGAATTGAGCAAGCTGTTGACATACGAATCATTCCAAAGGCTGGATTCGACCCTGATCAATGTTCAGGACAACAACCGATCCACACAGATGTTGGGGGGAGCGGGAATGAGTTTCAGGCTCGACCTGCGGCCCCGGTACATCAAAGAGGAAAAAGGCGATTTCATCCGTTTGGAGCTGCAACTCTTGAGTAATCGTTACAAATTAGATGGAAGCCCTCTCTCTTTGATGTTGATCGAAACAACCCTCTCTCTTCGAAGCGGGGAGCGGACTGTGGTCGGGGTTTCCAAACTCAACGGCGGAGACAAGGCTTTGATCCTCATACTCTCAGGCGTTGTTAAAAAGTAACAATCTAAAAACGGCTTTTTTGTTTGTCCATTTCTTTGAGATAGGTTTTTATGGTGGTGACAGCCAGGGCTGACAATCCCAGAATCCCGAACATGTTGGTGAAAGCCATCATACCGTTGAACACATCTCCAATGGACCATGCTTCTTCCACTTCCAAAGTTGCTCCGATGAAAATGACACAGCAGAATATCCAGCGGAAAGGTTTTTTGATCCACGTGCCGAACAGATAGCTGAACGAGATTTCCCCGTAATATGGAACCGCGATCAGGCTGGAATAGCCGAAAAGGAGAGAACTTGCAGCAACGATATATCCGCCGAATCCCGGCACGGCTGCGTTGAATGCTGCGGCAGTCATTTCGGTGCTCGTTCCTTGAGTCCAGACCCCGGTGATCAAGACAGTCAGTGCTGTCAGGGTGCAGATGATCAGGGTATCTACGAAAACGTCTAGAGACGCCAGCAATCCTTGCCGGACAGGTTCGCTTGTTTTGGCCGAAGCGTGAAAAACGGCAGCCGTCCCGGTTCCGGCCTCGTTAGAGTATGCTCCTCTGGAGAGGCCGTAACGAATGGCTCGAGCCACTGTCATGCCGGCCACGCCCCCTGTTATGGCCGATGGTTTGAAGGCTCCGACAAAAATAAGGGAAAAGGCCTCCGGAATGCGGGACGCGAAGAGGGCGATCGTGACCAGTGCACCCAGGATGTACAGGATAACCATGACCGGACTCAAAATTTCGGTCACTCGGGCAATGGATTTAATTCCGCCGATGATCACCAACCAGGTCAGGATGGCCAATCCCAGGCCAGATATCCATGGAGCCAAACCTAATTCTGACTTCAGGACAAGAGCGATAGAGTTAGATTGAATGGAAGAGGTTGAAAAAAGCGGCTTGCATCCCATGAAAAAGGCAAAAATTCCGGCCAGCCAGGGCAACCGCAAGCCATATCTTATGTAATACATCGGCCCTCCGGCTGTCATTCCATCGGGCATGATCTTTTTGAATTTTTGCCCCAGGACGGCCTCCACCAGTTTTGTGGCCATGCCCACAACGGCCCCTGACCACATCCAAAAAACCGATCCAGGTCCACCCATGGCGATGGCGGTGCACACGCCGGCGATGTTTCCGTTTCCGATCACGGCAGCCAGAGAGGTCATAAGAGCCTGGAAGGGAGAAATGTCTCCCTTACGTTCTGTCCGGCTTTCCCCAAATTCTTTGGAGCCCAACAGAAGACGGAGAGAAAGTCTGAAGCGCCGGACCTGGACGAACCGAAGCCGGATTGTCAGGAAGAGTCCCACTCCAAGAAGCAGCACAAGTGTTTGAGGCCCCCAGACGATCGATCCCAGGAAACGGACGGCACGCTCGAATATGTCCATTATTTTTTATTTTTTGCTTTTTTTCTTCTTTTGATCTCTTTTACCACATTTTTGTGGAGAGCGAGAAAGTAATAGCCTACAAGGCAGACGATGATAAGAACGAACCTGAAGACGTTTCCCTGCGTTAGGGCATAAAAAGCATAACCCAAAAGGCCGATGAGGAGAAAGAGGTGAAAAAACGCGAATATGTAATCAAACATTTTTATCCTGAATTATTTATCCTGAATTATTCATAAACATAATTTTATTAGCATGGTTTAGTGTTATATGCATGGAAATCAGGGACATGTACCGGAAATGTAAGGGACACGTTACCGATTTTGAAAAAATCGGTACATGTCCCGAATTTCCGGTAACGTGTCCCTTGATTTTATGCTCTTACATAAATAATTCAGGTTCGCTAACTAATGTGCATGGATTGTAACTATTCAATAAGGGTGATGGAGATGATTTGGATGGTCTCCCGGGGAACATCTCTCATGCCGTACTTGGTCATTGTCGGCGCTGTGGCGATGGCATCCACCACATCCATCCCCTGGGTGACTTTTCCGAACACACAGTAACCCCATCCATCGGCCGCCCGTCCGTAATCCAGGCCGGGATTGTCCACATGATTGATGAAAAACTGGCTGGTGCCCGTGTGAGGCTCTGCCATCCGGGCCATGGCAAGCGTTCCTCTTTTATTTTTCAGCCCGTTTTTAGACTCATTTTGGATGGACGCTTTGGCCGATTTTTCTTCAAAATCTACAGTCAACCCTCCCCCCTGGATCATGAAACCTTTGATGACGCGATGAAAGATTGTCCCATCGTAAAAATTTTCATTCACATAGGACAAAAAATTTTTAACGGAAGTGGGTGCTTTGTCTGGATACAACTCGATCGTGATATTTCCCATCGTGGTCTTCATCAGAACTTTTGGATTGCCGGGAGCAGCAGTGGTAATGGTTGCAAAAAGACAAACCAATCCAATCAGGGATAAACCCAGGATAAAATTTTTAGCCATAAATTCCTCCTTTGGATTTTCTTGGATGTGAAAAATCAACATATCAAAATCTCCTGCTCAAATCAATCAACTCAATGCCCCCCCAATTCACCCCTAGAGGGCATTGAAAAATTTTTTGTTTCAGGATATAAAGATATGATATTCTGGAAATCGCGAGAAAGGAGGATCATATGAAGTTCCGGTCTGTTCTGAAAATTATTCCGGCTTTTCTTCTAGTCTTTCTGGCCGTTGGGCCCAATCTCTCTGCTGACGGGCATTTTGAGCTCAGCTTTCACTATTCCCGATGGAGCATCGATATCCTGGGCGATATCATCGAGGATGCTGTCTCCGATGCTATCGAGAATGAATTGGAAGACACGATCTCTGAAGATATAAAAAATGAGTATGGTTTGGATCTTGTCAGCTACAGCCAGACCGTTGACTTTGATTCCAGCGGAGATAATTATGGTTTTGAGGTTCGATGGTATCCCGGCGGGCAATACGGATCTTTCAGCATGGGATTGAGCGTGGAGAAAACAAGCATGAAGGTGGGCTTTAAAGAAATAACCACTGACCTTGAGCTCTCGGATAACTCCACCTTTCAGGGGAATGCAACGGGCGAGTTTCTGATAAACCCGCTGTCATTCCACCTGAGTTTCCGCTGGGATATTTTGCCCGCCTCGCAGATTACCCCCTATATCACATTGGGAGCAGGGGCCGCCTCATTCTCGTCCATTGAGAATGATGGAGTGTCCTACTCTTATTCGGGCAAGCTGGAGAGGCCGGGCTTTGCACCTGAGACCGAATCGGGAGGCGAATCCAAAACAATCAAAGAGATCCAGGATGAGCTGGAAGCAGAGGGAGATGATTTCTTGCCCTTGCCATTCCTTCCTTTTATCCAACTGAACCTTGGGCTGAAGGGAAAAATCACGCAGAATATTCACCTGATGGTTGATGCAGGAATCTGGAATGGTTTTCTGATTCGGGGCGGCATTGCCATCCGGCTGTAATTCTGAATTAAATTCGTGACGGGATACCCATTTCCTTTATTCCAAGGATAAATGTCCTCACCCCAAAAACCTTGTTTGAATTTTCCAATTAGGGAATCAACTATCCCGGCACCTAATTGTTAAAAGATCAATGTGATCCAATAAGTTCGGCTTCGAGTGTCTTTGTTCTCTTCCCAGCTTATCCCGATTCCGATCCTCCTCAGACCGGGATCGGTTATGACCGGATCCAGATTGGCCGGCCAGGTTCGCGGATTCTCAGTCACATAGGATAAAACCTGCCGCTGTATGGGCCCTGCCGGCAAGACATAAGCCGGCGGCCGCTGGCTCTTAAGCTGCCGGGAAATCCCGGCCGCCTGCGATGAATTTCTCCGATCCAGCTTGATAGGGATGAGCCCTTTTTCTTGTCTTTTGGCGTTCATGGCTGACAGCGTGATTTTCACAAAATCTTTCTCTGTCAAATCTTTGTACCGGCTTATGGGGAAAAGGAAAAGAGTGATCAGGTAGGTTCCTCCAGGATAATCGGGAAGCCGACCGAACCAAACCCCGATGCCCGCAGTCTCATAAATCGCGTTGGCAATTTTCTGGGAAACGTTTCTGGGGATGACCAATTCTGGAGACGTGATAAAATGAATATGGGTTTCGCCGAAAAAGTTGGCGATGTTGAGCGGTGGTTTTCCGGCCGCTTTTTTTTCGGCCTGTCTTTTTGCAAAATTGCTGGCCACTTTCTGAAAATTCAATGGGGGAAGGGCGTTTTCTTTTCGGATTTTGTTTAATTCGTTTTGGACAAACTTGACGGCTTCATCCTCATCGAGAACAGGCAGAGTTTGAAGGAAATCTTGAGTGATATAATATTTTTTATCGTTCGCATACACGACCGCGATCCCTATCATATCGAAATTTGGGTTGAGAATATTTTCCCTGTGTTCCGGGCTGTCCATCAAGCTCTGGTGTATGAAAGCTGCGTCAAAGGAGTCGCTCCTTGCAACGTTCTCCCCGATTTCGACGAAAAACGCCCCGCCGTCCAAAAGACGGCCTGCGTACGATTTTCCTGCTGACGAAAGGTGAGTCAGCTTCTGGCGGGATGCCATATCCCGGCTGTGACCCTTCGCAATAGCACTCAGTCCCGGCAGCCATTTCAGTGGTCCCAGTTCGCGTTCACTCCTTTCCTTGTTCACCCATTCCAGAAGCGTCTTTTCAATCGCAGAAGTATCCTGACGCTGGGGAGACAGGGTAAAACTGTGATGGAAGATTGGCGAGGTCAAACTCATTGTCCAGCTCCAACAGACCATCATCAGTGCCGTTAAGGTTTTTCTCACCGGATTTCAAATTTTCCTTTACATTTCTATAAATTATCTTAACATAAGAGTGAAAAAAAAGAGGAGGCCCGTATGAAAAATAAAAAATTTTTGTGGATTATTTTTGTTTGTACGTTTCTTTTTGCCTCATCGATCTTATCCGGACAGCGAAGAGGACAAGAGCTCACGGATGAACAGAAGGTCCTGCAGGCCATGCATTCCATCTCCAGTCATGACCTGTATAATTATGTTAAAGAACTGGCTTCGGACAAATATGAAGGCCGTCTCACTGGGACCGTTGGATTTAATGCCAGTGCCGAATGGGTGGCATCTCATTTTGAAAAATGGGGGGTGGTGCCGGTCGGGGACAACGATACGTTTTTTCAGGCCTTCCCCAATCCCTACACGCTGGTCTTCGAGGATTGTGAAGTTTCCCTCCATATCCCCTATAAGGACGGAACCATCAAAAAAAATTATCATTACTTCGATGAATTCATCCCGGGTTCCACCTCAGGATCAGGAGAGGTGACAGCCGAGGTGATTTATGTGGGCTATGGCGCCACCGCCCCTGAATTGGGCTACGATGATTATGAGGGGGTAGACGTTAAGGGAAAAATCGTGTTGATGGAAAGAGAGGCTCCGGTTTCTCCCAATCAGGATGAGGAGCTGTTCAAAAAATGGCGCCCGTATTCTTTCCATCAGTATAAATTGGAAAATGCCGTAAAGCATGGGGCCAGAGGAATGATCTACAATTATGGCCCCATCGGGAATCCGAACAATTCCTACGATGCGGGATTCATCTATTCCCATGTGGGGGATACGGTGGTCAAAGATGTTTTTGCCGGAACAGGGTATGAACACGGAAATGTCGTGGCAAAAATAAGGAAGGAACTCAAACCTCAGTCTTTTGCAACGGGCAAAGTGGTAACCATTAAAAACTCGACTGAACACCATCCCGATGGTATCGGCAAAAATGTCGTCGGTTTGATTGTCGGTTCAGATCCTGAGCTAAAAGATGAAATCATCATTATTGGGGGCCATCTGGACCATCTCGGAAAATGTTATGAAATCATGCCCGGTGCCAATGACAACGCCTCGGCTGTGGCTGTTCTGATGGGGATAGCCGAAGCTTTCCACAACTGCCCCATAAGACCCCGCCGTTCCGTGTTGCTCCTGGGATTTGGAGCCGAAGAACAAGCCGTTGCCGGATCTAATTATTATTGTGGGCATCCGATTTTCCCGCTCGAGAACACCGTCGGTTTTCTCAATATGGATGGAGTGGGCTGCGGAGACAAGATCAGCGCCACAGCCGCTGAGAATTATCCGGAATTCTGGAAATTCATCGATACCGCCAATCAGAAATACATCCACCGCATCGTCCGCACCAGCTATTTTTTCAACATCGCCCGACCGCGCCTGGATGCGGCACGATTCATGTGGAAAGGTGTGCCCACCATCTCGTTCAGCGCTTACGGTTCTCGTTCCTATTACCACAATCCTCTTGACAGCATCGACACCATAACGCCTGAGATCCTCGAGGATGTGGCCCAACTTCTGTTTTTGTCTGTGCTGGATATAGCCAATCAGGATTCCCTCGATTTCCGAAAATAGAGGAAGGATGGATGAAATTCCAGGTCCCTACTAAGGTTTTTTTTGGACCGGGAACGATTGCCCAGCTCAAAGAAACAGTTGAAAATGAGTTTCAGGCCACAAACTTGTTTCTCGTTACGGATCAAGGAGTCCTAGAATCGGGGATCGCCGACAGAGTGACATCCCAATTTCCGGATATCCCTGTTTTTACGAATATCGAACAGAATCCCAAACATCCCACCATCGATAAGGCAGGCGACGTGGTACGGAATCTTAAGCCCGACTTAATCATTGGGCTGGGCGGGGGAAGCGCCATGGATGCGGCCAAGGCCATCGCCTTGCTTGCCACAAACCCGGGCAGCATCGAAGAATACGAAGGTCACGCCAAATACAAGGTTCCACCCCTGCCGGTTTTAGCCATCCCGACCACCTGCGGAACAGCCAGCGAGGTGACCTGGGTGGCAGTGATCACGCATACCGAACGCAGATTCAAGATGAGCATTAAAGGCCCCCTCATGTTCCCGGCCGTGGCCCTCGTTGATCCTGATTTGCTTGCGACTCTTCCTCCTTCCCTTGTGGCATCAACGGGGATGGATGCCCTTACCCATGCTATCGAGGCCTATACCGTGAAACCGGCTACATACATCACGGATATATTCGCCAGGGCCTCTCTCAGGTACATCTTCCAGTCCATCGAAGACGCGGTGGAGAATATCAAGGGCAATGCCAGAGCACGCGAGAAGATCATGCTGGGCAGCATGCTGGCCGGATTTGCCTTCGGGAACTCCGATGTGGGCGCGGTGCACTGCATCGCCGAGGCGGTCGGTTCCCTGCTTGATACACCCCATGGTGTGGCCAACGCTATCTTTCTGCCCTATGTGATGGAATTCAATCTTCCTGTTTCCACAAGGCGTTTCGCCGAGATCTCGAGGCTGGCCGGTATTTATGAAGTGGACGATTATGAGGCGGCTCAATTGCTCATCCAGAAGATCAGAAACCTGTCACGGAAACTCAAGATTCCTTCTGCCGGAGAGATAGGATTGGAAAAAATCCATTTCCCAGAGATAGCCCAAAAGTCCTTTGCCAACAATTCCAACCCGTCCAACCCCCGGGAAGCAAGGGTTGAAGACTATATGCAAATCCTTTCCCGCACCTTTCTCGATTATTCATAAAAACTGCTGATGGCATCGGCAATTTTTAAGTATAATTCAGGCTAATGTTCGATGAGGATTTGAAGAATTTCCAGCTCATCCGCATCGAACCATATCTTGTGGCAATGCAGGCATTTATCCACCGGAATCACATACTGATAATTGTACGGCCGGGGTCTCATCTTTGCACTGCAGCTGGGGCAGGCGATTTTGGGGGATTTATCGGCATGAATTTTTTTTCTCAAGACTGGATCTAATAAGAAATTTTTTTCAAAATCCCTGGCTTTTGCTAATAAGTGGTCGGAAAAGGCAACTTCTTTGCGTGCGATTATCCGGTCTATGATGGCGGCATCGATCAGTTTTCCCCCACAGTCCGGACAGATTTTCAGGGGGACCCCTTCGTAATAATTTGTGCGAAGCGGAATACGGCACCGCGGGCATTTATTTTCTCCCGGAGGCCCGGGCTTCTCCTGTTTTTTGCCTTTTCGGAGAGCCCTCTGGATTTGTGGGAATTCCGAGGCCGGGGCTTCAACCTGTTCTTGTATATTCCTGGTCCACCGGGACGGGAGGAAAATGTCCAGGAGCAGAAGATCTGCAAGGGCATGAGGACCATCCCATGCGCCCTCCGGATTTTGGATCATCCATATCTTCCCCTCTTGGTCATTTAAATTCTTCGGTTCTTGTTTGCCTTCCCGTTTGGTCTGAATTTCCTCCTTGGAGAGGAGGACAATCCGGGCCTTTTCCCTGTTCTTATGAATATCCCATACCTCCTGGATGATCTTGGCCGGAGGAGTCGGCACCATGTTGGCCAGCATTCGGATTCTCCTCATCAGTGGAGGATGGGTGTTGAACAACCGCGAAAAGAATCCTTCTGTGATGCCTGTGGAATGAGGGGGAACGATCATCAAAGGGCTGTATGCGATGCTAAAATCCCCCACAAAGGAATTTTTCAAGTGGGCTTTGTAGATCGCCCGGGCGAGAGATCTGGGATTGCGGCTGAATTCCACTGCCGCTGCATCAGCCAGAATTTCCCGCTGCCGGCTGATGAGCGTACTCAGGAGATGCATTATAAGGGTTGAAATGGTAAGGGCCAGCCACACCAAAGGTGCTCCGCTTATTTGGGACTGCCCGGAATAGGCCGCTGCTTCGGGATGAGTCTCTGGTTTTGATATATCACGTAATCTTTCGAAAAAATTAACCAGCGAACATACCAGCGTGACATAGTAGGTATCGCCTCGGACGACATGGGCCAGTTCGTGAGCAATCACCGCCTGGAGTTCATCCCGTGTGAATTCGGCAACAAGGCCTTCGGTTACAAGCACGCTCGGTGTTCCGTCCGGCTCGATCAATGCCATCGAGTTAATGGCGAAGGTGGGAAGAATGTAGGGATGAACCTCGGGCAGCCCAGCGGCGATCCGGATTTCTTCCAGCGTGTTGGCGAACCGTTTGTGGTAGCGGTCAGCACAATCGGGCGGCTCTGCCATGAGGCGCTCACGGATAAATCTGGCACCGTGGTTTTTGGCGTCGAAGTAGTGAAACGTGGCGATGATCAAAGCGATGACAATGCTTGAAAAAACAAGCGCCAATAATGTGTCTTGGGATGAGAGCGGTTTTTCTCTTAGGAAGAGGCCCACAACAGCTGCAAAGGAAAAAACGGCAAGGCTCACGACAAACAGGTAAAACAAGATCATCACTCCAAACAAAAAAAGGCTTTTTTGCCACTGCTGTTTTTGGGCTTCGTAGAAGTCTTTCTGAAAATTCCTCTTTTCCACGGCTGCCTTTTCTCTTCTTATTTGTCGGTCAAATCATCAGATTTGTGACTATGTTATACAAATCTCTCTTCCTGTGCAAATGACATCAACTTGTCTGCATCCGCGTTTTTTGTTATAAATTTTCTTTTATGCTTAAAGACTTGCCAATCATCCAAAAATATTCTGTTCCATCAAAAGAAGGAGAATTTTATCATGCGGCTAAAATCAAAGACTAAAGGCTATGTCCTATTTCTCCTTATCATAGGAATTTTCCTATTCCCCAATCCATTCCAAGCGGCTCAAAAGAAAATCCTTACCTTCGAAGACGTCATGAAGTTTAAGGAAATTCACGATCCTGTGATATCGGAAAATGGATTGTGGTTGGCCTACGGTACTCGGCCCGACAGAGGTGATGGAGAGGCCGTGGTTCATGGGCTGAAAAACGGCAAAAAATTTGTTGTCGAAAGAGGAAGTCGTCCCCGAATCACGAAAGATTCGAAATGGGTGGCGGCGGTCGTTCAACCCAAAGCTTTAGACATCGAAATGGCTCAAAAGGATAAGCCTAAGCCTGGCATAGCCCTGCTGGCAACATCGACCGGGGAAATCAAACAGTTTGAAAAAGTCCAAAATTTTTCCCTGTCCGAAAATTCCCGATGGATTGCTTACCTCCATCATAAAGAAGCGGAAAAGCCAGAAATGAAACGGGGAAGAACTCCAGGAAAAAAAGAATCGGCAGCTGAAAAGATAAAAGATGAAAAAAAGAAAACAGGAAGCCTTTTGGTCCTGCGAGAATTGGAATCCGGAACAGAGAAAGAGATCCCGTATGTCCTGGACTATTCCTTCGATCATGCGTCCAAATATTTGGCAGTTGCTATGGCCGGCCCGGACGCGAGTCAGGATGGTTTGTTTGTCATTGACTTGAATGAGAAATCGTTGCTGCAGAATCCGATCATACAGCAGGAGGGATTAAAACTTTCCGAGCTGACATGGACAGAAAAAGGGAGTTATCTGGCTTTTCTGGCCAACGGTGATGAAGACGGAGAAGGTTATTTTTCGCTCTGGATTTGGGATGGAAATTCCAGGGCAAAAACACTGGCCGTGGCGGCTGATACGGCGCCCGCAGGGTGGATGATTCCTGAAAAAAATCGGGTTTCCTGGAGCAAAGACGGCAAACGGCTCTTTTTCGGATTAAAACCCCTGGAGATCCATCAAGCCACTCAGAAATTGGAACAGAAGGAAAAAGAGGAATTAAAAGAATCGGATCTTTTCGACATCCGGAAGATTCTCGAAAAAAGAGAACTGGATGTCTGGCACTGGAATGATCCGCTGATCAAGACCAATGAGAAGAATGTGTGGTCGAGAGTGAAAGACCAGACATACACCGCGGTTTACCATGTTGAAACCGGGCATTTTCTCCAGCTGGCCGACAGGGATATGCCCCAGGTTGATGTGAACGATAATCCTGATTTTGCCCTGGGCCGTTCCAACATTCCCTATCAAAAAGAAATCACCTGGTATGGGCGTCTTGAAGACCTTTATTTTGTGAATTTGAATGATGGCACGCGTCGGAAGGTGACTGAAAAACTCGAGGATCGTTCTTCTCTTTCACCGGACGGGCGCTTTATTGCGTTTTATCAGGATAAAAACTGGCATCTTTATGATGGCCAGACAGGCCGCATTCAGAACGTTACCAAGAAATTGAATGTTCCTTTTTTTAATGAGGACCACGATTTTCCTAGAAAGGTGCCGAGTTATGGTTTGGCTGGATGGGGAAAAAATGATGAGTTTTTCTTGATTAATGATAAATACGATATCTGGCAGTTTATGACCGCCACCGGAGAGGCCAGAAACATCACGGGAGGTAAAGGGCGTCAGAGAAAACTGACCTTCCGTGTGCTCAGGTTGGACCGGGAAAAACAATATTTCGATACAGACGAAAAACTGTGGCTGTCGTCATACCACAACAAAAAAAAGAATTTCGGCTTTTTCTCCTGTGAGCTCGGAAAAAACACCGTCATAAAACTTCTTGAAGAAAACAAAAAATTCCAATTCCGCGCTAAAGCTAAAAAAGCAGATGTCCTGATGTACACTAGAGAGAGTTTCGAAGAGTTCCCTGATCTGTGGGTGGCCGACTTGAATTTTTCAACGCCGAAAAAAATATCCGATGTCAATCCCCAGATCAGCGAGTTTGCCTGGGGTGTGCCTGAGCTTGTGGAATGGAACAGTATCGACGGCATCCCCCTGCAGGGCGTGCTTATCAAACCCGCCGATTACGAGGAGGGCAGGCGCTATCCTGTGATTGTTTATTTTTACCACTTTTTCTCCCAGCGCATGTACGAGTTTGACCAGATGGTTGTGAACCACCGTCCGAATTTTCCGTTTTACACGTCAAACGGTTATGCCATATTCCTTCCGGATGTTTGGTTTGATGTCGGTCATCCCGGGTATTCATCCACAAAATGCTTGGTGCCGGGTGTGCAGAAACTGATCGATATGGGTTTCGCCGATCCCAAAGGAATCGGGCTCCACGGCCATTCCTGGAGTGGGTATCAGACAGCTTTTGTGATCACCCAAACAAATATTTTTGCCGCGGCTGTGGCTGGCGCACCGGTATCCAACATGACCAGCGCTTATAGCGGCATCCGCTGGGGATCGGGCCTGGCTCGCCAGATGCAGTATGAACAGCAGCAGAGCCGGATAGGCGGGAGCCTGTGGGAGTATCCAGAACGCTACATCGAAAACTCGCCGGTGTTTTTTGCCGATCGCATCCAGACGCCGCTTCTCATCGAGTTCGGTGATGAAGATGGGGCAGTGCCCTGGTACCAGGGGATTGAACTTTACCTGGCTATGCGTCGGCTCAGAAAAGACTGCATCTTCCTCGAGTACCGAGGCGAACCCCACCACCTGCAGAAATACCCGAACAAGCTGGATTATTCGATTAAAATGAAGCAGTATTTCGATCACTATCTCAAGGGCATGCCGGCTCCCGATTGGATCAAAAAAGGCGTGCCTTATCTTGGCAAGTAATACGCTTATTGCGAGCGACCGAGGGGAGCCCAGCAATCTCTGAGATTGCTTAACTTCGGTTCGCAATGACTTGATGTTTGCTATGACAATTCAGGCGCAAGCCTGTATAATACATGGCATTGAATCCTTCAAAGGAGTGAGGAATGATGCACAGGAAAATTTGGAATTTTGGCCTGGTCTTTTTTCTTATCGTCCCCATCGTGTCGGCCCAGATCACAAGCCCAGAACAATTTCTGGGTTTTAAGGTGGGAGCGGATAAAAAACTGGCGGACATGGTTGAGATCGTTGAATATTTCCAGATGCTCGACAGACAGAGCAAGAGGATACGGGTCTGGGAAATTGGTAAAACAACAGAAGGGAATCCGTTCATCGTGGCCATCATTACCTCTGAGGATAATCAAAAAAATCTTGAGAAATTTGAGAGATACCAGCAGCTGCTGGCCGACCCGCGGAAGATTTCGGAGAAAGAAGCAAAAAAAATCATTTCCGACGGAAAGGCCGTTGTGATGATCAACTGTTCGATCCATGCCTCAGAGATCGGCGCCAGCCAGATGTCGATGGAGTTGGCCTTTGATCTTGCGGCAAAAAACGACCCCTTGACAAAGGAAATACTGGATTACGTCATCCTCCTTCTTACGCCGATGCACAATCCCGACGGAATCCAGATGGTGGTGGACTGGTATAAAAAAAATCTCGGGACCAGATATGAGGGCGGCCGGATGCCCTGGCTCTACCACAAATATGTGGGGCACGACAACAACCGAGACTGGTACATGTTCACTCAAGTGGAATCCCGGCTGACTTTGAAGGTGCACAACGCCTGGCATCCCCATGTCATTGTGGACATGCACCAGATGGGCAGCCGCGGAGCGCGGCTCTTTGTCCCGCCTTATGTCGATCCGTATGAGCCTAATATCGATCCCATTCTCCGGCAGGAAGTGGCCATGATGGGAACCTTCATCGCCACTGAACTGACATCCCAGGGAAAGGCCGGGGTGGCCCACAGCGTTGGGTATGATGCCTGGACGCCGGCGCGGGCTTACCACCACTACCACGGAGGAATACGGATTCTTACCGAGGCGGCCAGCGTGCGGGTCGCCACACCGATTGCGGTCAGAGAGGAGGACCTGTCCTCTCCGGCAAGAAAAGAATCGGTCAGCATGCCTTTGCCCTGGAAAGGAGGAGATTGGACGCTCCGGGATATCGTGGATTATGATTATGCGGCAGCTAAAGCCGCTCTGACGAATGCGGCAAGGCTCCGGGAAAATTGGCTGCGAAATTTTTACCGGATTCAAAAAAAAGCCGTCAGCAGGACAGAACCTCCTTATGCTTTTATCATTCCGGCACACCAGAGAGACATGGCCACGGCGGTAAAAATGTTGAACGTGCTCCAACTGGGAGTGGTGGAGGTCCGCAGGGCATCGAAGGCCTTTGTGGCGGATGCGCATGAATACCCGGCAGGCAGCTACATCGTTTATACGGCCCAGCCTTTCGGCGGATTCGCCAAAACGCTTTTGGAGAAACAAGTCTATCCGGAGATCCGGGAGTCGCCTGGAGGCCCGTTGAAAACACCGTACGATGTGGTGGGACACACCCTGCCCCTCCTGATGGGAGTGGATGTGGTCCAGGCCGCAAAACCCTTCGAAGTCAGCGCTGTTCTGTGCGGAAAAATCGAGAAACCGAAGGGATCGGTCGAGATAATCGGCAGCGCCGCCGGATATGCCTGGGGGCATGCCACGAATGACGACTTTGTGGCCTTGAACAGGCTGGTGAAAACAGGCTTTAAAACCTTATGGGCGGCAGAGGGTTTCGAAGCCAACGGAAAGATGTATCCTGAAGGGACGATGCTCGTAAAAAACAACGAAGGGGTGGCGGAAGCGCTCAAATCCATCACAAACGATCTCTGGGTGCATTTTGATGCGCTGAGAACCGAACCGAAGGTGAAGGCCTATGCCCTGAAGGCACCGCGCGTCGGCCTGTACAAAAGCTGGACTGCTTCGATGGATGAGGGATGGACGCGCTGGGTCCTGGAACAGTATGAAATCCCCTTCAGGAGCGTTTTTGACAAAGACATCCGGAAGGGCAGTCTCGGCGAACAGTTTGATGTTATCATCGTTCCCGATCTGAGAGAGGGTGCCATCATCAACGGGATGCCGGAGAGTGCGGTACCGGCAGAATATGCCCGGGGAATCGGAGAGATAGGCCTTAAAAATCTTGTCGAGTTCGCGAAAGGCGGAGGAACGGTGATCACCTTGAACGGCGCCGCCGACTTTGCGATCAAGCATTTCCATCTGGACGTTGAAAACGGTGTGCGCGGATTGAGCCGGAAAGAGTTTTTCATCCCCGGGTCGATCTTGAAGGTTTTGAACGACAGTTCTCATCCGATCGCCTATGGGTTCGAAAGGGGAGCAGCGCTGTTTTTCAGGAGAAGCCCCGCATTTGTTGTGCATGAGGGCAGCGCCGTGGCCAAATACCCGACAGAAACCCTGCTGAGCGGATGGTCGACAGGAGGTGAACATCTGGTTGATAAAGCGGCCATCGTGGACGTTCCGTATGAAAAGGGGAAGGTTGTCTTGATCGGTTTCCCGGTGGTCTACAGGGGGCAGTCGCACGGCACATTCCGCTATCTGTTCAACGCCATCTACTACGGCTCTGCTAAGTTGATCGATTAGGAGTATGTTAAAATTGTCATTTCGAGGAACACAGCGACGCAGCAATCTGCCAGTGGCAATCTCAGGGGATTGCTTCACTTCATTCGCAATGACGTTAGGGTTTTGCGATGACTGGGAAGTTCATTCATAGGAGGAACCAGAATGAAAAATGCTTTAATTTTTGCCGTGTCCTTTTTTGTAATTTTTGCCTTTGCCGGCCCTGGCGTCGGGGCTCAAGAAGTCACTTTTAAGTGGTTTGGACAGGCCTGTTTTTTGATCGAGACATCCCGGCACACACGGATCATCACCGACCCGATGAAAATGGGCGATTACAAAGTGCCCGAAAAAATCGTGCCGGACATCGTGACAGTTTCCCACGAACACTCTGACCACAACCAGGTGCAGGCGGTTTCCGGCAGTCCGCTGGTGCTGAGGGGATTGATCTCCGGGGGAAAGGATTTTGCTGAGATCGAAAAAAAAATAAAGGATGTGAAGGTCTATACAGTTCCTTCCTATCATGATGCCAACCAGGGGAAACAGCGTGGGAAAAATGCCATTTTTGTTTTTGAGTTCGATGGCGTGAAGGTGGTTCATCTTGGTGATCTCGGCCATGAACTTTCCACCGAACAGATAAAAGCCATCGGAGCCGTCGATGTCCTGATGATCCCGGTGGGCGGAAAGTATACGATCTTCGGGAAGGAGGCTGAAGGGGTCGTCTCGCAGCTCGACCCGAAAATGATCGTATTCCCGATGCACTTCAAGACGGCTTCGGCTAGTTTCCTGCCATACTCGGGGGACGACTTTGTAAGGGACAAACAGAACGTGAAAAAGATCGACGGCAACACGTTCAAACTCGACTTGGGCAATCCCCCCCAATCACTGGAATATGTGGTGCTGAACTACAAATAAATAAACCACATTCACATCTTGTCGCTGGATAAAAAAACTCAAGTGATTTGGTGTTCTGAAGGTTCCTGCGATGTGGAAAAGGCCAAAAATCTCAGAGATTTTATCGCAAGCTTGCTCGGAAATTGAAATTGACTTATCCTCTAAAGAAATTTATGAATTGCAAAAATAAGTAGATATAAGTTAATATAAGTATATTTTATCGATGAAAGAGCCTCCTTGCTTTTTTAGGCCAATGCGGCTTGATTCCATCAAAATCTCAATAGATCTGCTATAATGTTCTATCACAATAAATGCCTGTATCCACATAAGAGATAATCATGATCCAATATATGCATAAGTTATTAAAGATTCTTTTTTTAATTCTATTCCTGAGCATCGGTATCACCAACGGGATATCTCAACGAGTGGAGAAGATATCTCAACGGCTGCAGGAAGCATTCAGCAGAAAAGGCCAGGAGGAAAAATTGGCCGCATGGATTTATTTCAGAGACAAAGGGCCGGGAAAGCTCCAGAAAATAGAAGAGCTCAGGACCTCCTTGAACGTAAGGTCCATGAAAAGGCGCCTCCGCGACGGATTTGACGCCCTGGTCGATGAATATGATCTGCCTGTGTATGAGCCCTATGTGGATTTCATAAAGCAGCACGTTCTGAGGATCCGGCACCGCTCCCGCTGGTTGAATGCCGTGTCCGTTGAAGCCGCCCGCCAATCCCTTGAAATGATTGCCAAATTTCGCTTTGTCCAAAAAATTGATAAGGTCTTAATATACAGCTATCGCAATCCTGTGGCTGAGCCGAAAACAGAAAAAGAATCCGAGCCTATTCCCAAGACTTCCTTCGCTGGACCCGCTGTATTCGATTATGGCAAGTCTCTGCAGCAGGTTAATCAACTGAATGTGCCGCCGCTGCACGGCATGGGTTACAGCGGCCGGGGAGTATTGATATGCATGCTGGATGACGGATTTAACAATCTTCATCATGAGGCTCTTGACCACCTCGACATCGTTGCCACCCGAGATTTTGTCAATGGAGATCCCCATGTGTTTGATGAAGAAGGCCAGATGGGAAACGGCGATCATGGGACCAATACACTGGGGACGATAGCCGGGTATGAACCAGGCGAGCTGATCGGCCCGGCTTTTGGGGCCAGCTTTCTCCTCGGAAAGACCGAAAACAGTGATTGGGAGCGCCACATCGAAGAGGACCACTGGATTGCAGGCGCAGAGTGGGCCGACACGCTCGGAGCGGATATCATCAGCAGTTCCCTTGGTTACCGGGACCAGTTTTCTCATGGAGAAACGGACTATTCCTGGCAGGATCTGGACGGGGAGACCACCGTGGTGGCCAAAGGGGCCAATATAGCGGCCAGCCGAGGCATTCTGATCGTCAACAGCGCTGGGAACGAAGGGCCATCCCGATCAGGCAAAAACACCCTTGTTTCTCCATCAGACTGCGATTTTGTGCTGGCGGCCGGAGCTGTAAACTCGCAGAGCCTAAGAGTCAATTTCAGTTCCATGGGACCCACCGCTGACGGACGGATAAAGCCGGATGTGATGGCGCTCGGAGAGTCGGTATACACGGCCGATCCGAATGCTCCCAACGGCTATGAATTCGTGAACGGGACATCGTTTTCATGTCCCTTGGTGGCTGGAGCGGCTGCATTGATCCTGGAAATCAATCCTACCTGGACCAACCAGGATATCATGACAGCGATGAAATCGACATCCGGCCGGTCTAAATCTCCAGACAACGGCTATGGATGGGGAATTATCGATGTTCAGAAGGCCGCTTTTTTTCCTCTGAAAAACCTGTATGCGCCCCAGCATTTTGGCATCTCACGGATGGAAAACAATTATGGTTTTTTTGTTCAGTATGTGGACCAGTTGAGTTGGGTGCCTAATCCCCGCAATGGGGACCAGGTTGTCTCTTATCGTGTGTATGCAAAACAATTAGGAATCCCGGATCAATCTTTTACATTTGTTGCCGAGGTGGACAGCCAGACTTTCAGTTTCTTGAGGCGAGGTCTTTTGGCCGAAGAAAATTTTCTCTACAGGATCACATCTGTTGATAGGACGGGAAAGGAAAGCGGGTCCAGCTATGCGCGCCGGTAGCCGTTAGGATGAAAAAGGAAGAATTCATGAAAAAATTGACGATGTGTGTTATTTGGATATTTCTTTCCGTACAGGCCGGCAGTGCCGCACAGTTTACCCTTGGTCTCAATGGCGGATACCGCTTCCTCGATGACCCCGCATTAGGAGAGATATACGGAGATGGATATGTTTATGAGCCCTATGTCCGGTATTCTATTTCCTATTGGCTCGATCTGGAACTGTCTTATGAGGGAGGGTACAAAAAGAGTGCACGCATCGGACTTTTTGAGGAGGACAGCACATTGAGTGTCAGCGGCCTGCAGCTCGCCGGGATCGTTCGGGTTCCCTTTCTGCGCATCCGGAACGTCAGCACGTACTTTAAGGCCGGCATCGCCTATTATTTTTATAAGCAAGATATCGACAGCGAATTTCTCCGGCAAAAGGTCGATCATAGAAAATGGACGACCGTGATCGGTGCGGGCATGAATATACATCTATTCAGAGGGTTATTCCTGACTGCAGAAGTTAAATCCATTCCCCTCAGAGTGAGACCTTTCGATATCAATGTGGACCTGGGGGGTATCCGTATTCTATTTGGAATCGGCTATCAATTCTGGTTATGATATTTTTTCTCTAGAAATTTTAGCGCTAAGTCAACTAAAGTATAAAAATATATAAATAAGTATTGTCAACTGGAAAAAACATCATGTATCAGTCGAATTTGTCGAAATATATTTGGTCTGCAATGATACCTTTTTCTTTGAGAAGTTCCAGGCAGGATTCGACCATGGCCGCATTTCCACAGATATAGACATCGAGGTCGGCCTCTTCAGGTATGCGTTTTTCGATAAGGGAGGTCACCCGGCCTCTTTCTCCTTTCCAGGAAGAATTTTCCGGCTCCCTGGACAATGTGGGCACATAAGTGAAGTTGTGCAGTTCTTTTTCCAGATTTTTGAGCTCTTCGATACAGTAGAGGTATTCTTCTGTCCGCGTGCCGAAAAACAGGGTAGTTTTTCGCCGGATCTTTTCTTTTCGCATATATCTGAGGATAGACATGATCGGCGCCAATCCAGTACCGGTGGCAATCATCAGGATGTCCCGGTCAGATTCCCTGTAATAAAAATCCCCGAACGGCCCCCGCATAACCAGCTCATCCCCTTCCTTGAGATAGTCGTGGATATAGGTCGAAACAATGCCATTTTCGACAAGGCCGACGTGCAGTTCTACTTTTTTATTCTCCTTTTGTTCTGGAATGGAGGCCATCGAGAAGGCGCGGAATTCCGCGGTGCTTGACAGCTTGTATTTGGGGATCTCGAGCTGGATGTACTGTCCGGGCTTGTAGGAGATGTACTCTTCCTGTTCGGCGATGGCCAACGTGAGCTCTTTGATATAAGTGGTCAAATCTTCGATGTGTTCCACGTTGACTTTGAATTCCTTGATCAAAAAAAGATCTTCCGGTATTTCGATGGCCACATCGTTCCGGACTTTGACCTGGCATGAGAGGCGGACATCCTTTTCCAGCTCTTTGGCGGAAAGATAGGGCGTCTCTGTGGGAAGGACCGGACCGCCTCCCTCCAGCACCTTAACCTTGCAGTAGGCACATGTGCCCTTGCCGCCGCATGCCGATGGGATGAAGATGCCCTCGTCCTGCAGAGTGAAAAGCAGCGGATTACCGCCTTGTACCGTCAGTTCTTTTTCTTTGTTGATTAGGATGCGGCATTCGCCGTAATTGGCGATAAACCGATCGGCAAGCTCTAAAAGTAGTGCTAAAAACGCGCCAATCCCGCTGATGACAAGTATGCTGACAATCATTTGTGGCATTTTATTTATTGCACGCGGATCATCCCGCTGAAAGCCAAGAAGGCCAGAGCTAGAAGTCCGGTTATGATCAATGTGATGGCCGGCCCTTCGAGTCCCTGTGGAAGCTTGGCTGTTTTTTGCAGCTTTTCCCGAATGGCGCTGATGGCGATGATGGCCAGCATCCATCCGATCCCGCTTCCGGCTCCGTAAGCCAGCGACTGAATGAAGTCATATTTCCGTATGACCATGAAAAGCGATGCGCCGAAGATGGCGCAGTTCACCGTGATCAAAGGAAGAAATATGCCCAGAACAAAATAAAGCGCCGGAAAAAACCGCTCCACTGCCATCTCCACAAGCTGAACAAAGGCGGCGATCACCACAATAAATACAATAAACCGGAAGTGCTGCAATTCCAGCGGCACCAATATGTTGTAATAAACCAGATTATTGAGTGCTGTCGTGGACGCCATCACGAACACCACGGCCGCTCCCATGCCTATTGCCGATTTTTTCTGCCGGGAAATGGACAGAAACGGACACAAACCCAGAAAGTTAGTTAAAAGGATATTGTTAGTGAATACGGCTGCAAAAAACAGCGTCAGCGGATTAATATAGTCCATGGCTGTCCTTTATCCTTTTTCCTCGCCTGTTTGCGGTCGAAAAAACTTCAAAATCCAGACCATGATACCTAGGGTAAAAAAGGCTCCGGGCGCCATGATCATCACGGTCCACTGGACAAATCCTTCGGGCAAAACGCGAAAGCCCAGCAGAGTGCCGAATCCCAGCGGTTCCCTTATAAAGGCAATGGCGATCAACACCAGCAAATACCCCAGGCTCATGCCCAGCCCGTCGATGAAGGAGGCCGCCGGCGGGTTGTGCCGGGCAAATGCTTCGCATCGTCCCATGATGATGCAGTTGGTGATGATCAGGGCCACATACGGGCCAAGCGCTTCGCTGATGTCGGGCAAATAAGCCTTGATCATGATGTCCACGATGATGACATAGGAGGCGATGATCAAGGTCTGCACCATCATCCGGATGCGCATCGGGGTGTGCTTCCTCAGAAGAGAAACGGTGAGAGAAGACATACAGACCGTAAAGACCAGGCCCGCGTCCATCACCAGGGTGTTTATCATCAGGTTGGTCACGGCCAGAGTCGAGCAGATGCCGAGAATCTGGCGGAGCACCGGATTGTCTTTCCACAACCCGGTAAGGAAGATCTTTTTTTTTGGCGCCAGTTTCGGCATCTATTCCTCCTCCTCGATCGATCCCCAGAGTTCCTTCAAGAAAAAATCCAGCTCATGGTTCAGGAAAGCCTCGACGGCCGAGCTGGTGTTGGTGGCGCCGGTGATGGCATCCAGGTCGTTGGTGGCCCGAGCCGTGCCTTGAGGTTTCAGGTAAAAGATGTTTTGGTCCCCTTCGATCGGATGAAGCGGCAGGTCCTTGAACTGGTCTGTGAACCAGGTTTCTGTGATCCGGCCTCCTAGGCCGGGCGTTTCGTTATGTTTGATGAAAGCGATCCCGAGGACTCTGGTTGCATCTGGGCTGATGCCGACCATGCCTTGGATAGGGCCCCAAAAACCGGGGCCGCCCACCGGCAAGGCATATCCTCGGATGGTCTGCCCATCCTTTTGATACCCGATGTACAAAGGCCTCCTCTGGACATCGATTTCTTTCACCCTATTTGTGAAAAGCCGGGAGATTTCTTCTTCGGCTATTTCTTCTGTCGAAATATTTAAAACCTGGAGGATGATCCGCTGCAGCTTTATGGTCTGGTTGTGTTCGATCTTTCGTTCATTTAATAATTTAACCGCGCTGACCAAAGAGGCGCAAAACAGCGTGATCAGAAACATATAGGCCACGGAAAGCGCCTGTTTTTTCATGCCTTGGCCTTCTTTTTGGCTTGAATCTGGCGGATGGTTTGATCAAGGATCGGAACGAATGCATTCATGATCAGGACCGAAAACATGACACCTTCGGAAAAGTTGGAAAACCCGCGCAAGACCACGATCAACGATCCAATCATCGATCCGTAGATCCACTGCCCGATCTTTGTCTTGGCTCCGGAGACCGGTTCGGTGACCACAAAAAAAGCTCCGAAAAGGAAGGATCCGGCCATGAGTGTAGAAAGAGGATCCGGTATCTGGGCAAAGCCGGCAGCACATAAGATCCCGCTGCTGACAACTCCTCCTAAAAGACAGGATAGGACCAATCGGAAGGAGGCCGCTTTTTTGGCCAAGATAAAAAGGCCTCCCAGCAGAATAAGAATCGCCGACATCTCCCCGATGGACCCGGATGTGCGGCCCAGCAAAAGGTCCCGCCACGGAACAGACGCTCCTTGTCGGAGGACCTCCAGGGGAGTTGCTTGGGTGATTGAATCAAGCGGTGCCGACCAGTGTGTCAGTCCGCCCAGCCCTCCCCAGAAAGGCTCCACCCATCGGTTCGTCATTTGAAGAGGGAAAGTGATGTAAATGAAACACCTTCCCGCCATGGCCGGATTGAACACGTTCTGCCCGAACCCCCCGAATACCATTTTGCCTAGAGCCACTCCTATTACGATCCCGATCACCGCCATCCAAAAGGGAATGGTTGGAGGAAGGGACAGAGTGAAGATCAGGCCGGTGACAAGAACAGCCGATGTTACGGGTTTTTTACGAGGAAAAGTGAACAGGGCTTCGGTGATGATCCCGCAGAGCAGAAGCAAACCGGCCAGCACAAAGGACCGCCACCCGAAAAGATAAACCGAAGTCAGCACCAACGGGATCAGCGCATAACAAACCCCCAGCATGGATTTCTGAATCAAAAACAGTTTTTTTGGAAGGAAGGTTTGCATAAAAGTTTAGGAGCTAAAGTTATCGAAAGCTGCTTACCATGTCAATGTTTTAAATACTCATTATCAGAAATAACAACCGACCCAGATCCTCCCGATGTCGATGACGGCTGTGCTTGCTTTACTGCTCTCTAATTGTTCTTGTCTTGACTAAATCATCCGCAATTGGTTAGATTTAGGGAAAAATAAGTCCTCACTCAATTTAGACCTATTATTAGCCTACGGTAATATTTCTTTTCTATTTGTGTGTTTATCGATGCTAAGAAAAGGTGCCGGCTGTGTCAGCAAAAGGGGGGTTGATGATGGGAACCAAAAAGGTGGGGGCTCTCCCCAGCCGGCCCAAGAGAACCAATTTCATTTTAGCTAAAAATCGGCACTTGTCAAGTAATAAATTTGGAATCGTGAAAATTTTTCAGATTTTGCCAAAAAAAGTGGAATTGTGAAGCGTTCGATTTATTCGTTTATCGGTTTTTTATGATTTTTTTTTCTTCCAGGTAGCGGATAACCATATCGGTGCTTTCTTCTAAGTTGAGCTTGTCGGTGTCTATAACAAGTTCGGGATTAAAGGGTTCTTCATAGGGGGCGTCGATTCCTGTGAATTCCTTGATCTCGCCGGCACGGGCTTTTTTATACAGGCCTTTCGGGTCCCTCTTTTCGGCTTCGGGAAGAGAAACTTTCACGAACACTTCGATGAATTCGCCTTCTTCGAGAAGGCTGCGGTTGTTGTCTCGATCCTTTCGATAGGGGGAGATAAAGGCGGTCATGGTAATCAGTCCGACTTCGGCGAACAATTTGGCCACCTCTCCGATCCGGCGGATGTTCTCCGTGCGGTCTTCGGGTGAAAAGCCAAGGTTCTTGTTCAGGCCGTGGCGGATGTTGTCGCCGTCCAGGACAAAACTGAGATGGTCGCGCCGAAGCAGTTCTTCCTCGATGGCATGAGCGATGGTGGATTTTCCCGAACCGGAGAGTCCGGTAAACCAGATGACCACGCCTTTCTGGTCGAGAAATTTTTCCCTGTCCTGTTTTGTCAAGACGCCTTTATGCCAGGTGATATTGGTCGCTTTTTGGATCGTCATGTATTTTTCTCCCTATAATAATCCATCAAGATCTGGGCGACCTCTGGACGGGTGAATTCCTTTGGCGGCGTCTGGCCTTCGGCCAGCATTTTGCGAAGCTGGGTTCCGCTTATAAGGACCCGGTCATCCCTGCCATGCGGACAGGTTTTCATCGAAGCCATGCCCTCACATTTGCGGCACCAGAAGGTCCAGTCGATCTTCAGCGGCTTCAAGTGCAATTCTCCTTCGTCGAGCTCGTCGAAAATCTCCTGGGCCTCGAACGGGCCGTAGTATTTGCCGACACCGGCATGGTCGCGGCCCACGATCAGGTGACTGCATCCGTAATTCTGCCTGAAGATGGCATGCAGGATGGCCTCTCTCGGGCCGCCGTACCGCATCTCCATCGGATAGACTTTGAGGACAACCCGGTCTTTGGGGTAGTAGTTTTCCATCAGAACTTCGTAGCATTTCATCCGGATGTCGGCCGGGATGTCGTCGGCTTTGAGTCTTCCTACTAATGGGTGGATCAGGATGCCGTCGCTCACTTCCAGCGCGATCTTGGTGCAGTATTCGTGGCTGCGGTGGATGGGATTTCTGGTCTGGAAGCCGGCCACCGTGTCCCAGCCGAGCTCCGTGAAAATGCGGCGCGTGTCTGCGGGACGGCCGAAATAATTCCCGAACTGTTGGGGGTAAGGGCCTTCGCTGAAGGCTTTGACCAGGCCTGCGATCAGCATCTCGTTTTGGGCATAAACTTTAGCCACGCCGGGGTGGGCCTCGTCATCGGTGCGGAACACTTTTTTGACTTCGTGTTTCTTGTCGTAGCCGTATTTTTCGGTGACGGTCATGCTGCCCATCAGTTCGCCGCTCTCGTCATCTACAAGGGCCACGTCTGAATTGATTTTGAAGGAGTCGGCCTGTTCTTTGGTGACAGAGACCGTAATCGGGATGGGCCATAGTGTCCCATCGGCCATGTGCATGTTTTCCACAACGCCCATGTAATCGTCCTTTCCCATGAAGCCTTCAAGCGGGCTGAAAGCACCTATGGCCATCATTATCAGGTCCGATGTCTCGCGGGACGTGAGACGGACGGTAGGCCGTGTTTTGGCTTTTTCTTTCTCCTGCTCGAGTTCATCCCCTTCCAGTAGCAACGGTTTCAATCGACCGCCATGCGGCGGCACCAATTCCAACGACATATCTCCTCCTTTTTAAATTGGGGACAGGATACGTTTTCACTTAATTCCAAGACCTGGAATTAAGTGAAAACGTATCCTGTCCCCAATTTATTTTATAAGTATCCGAGAGATTTCAGGCGTTTTCGGATGGCTTCGATCTCGTCTTTGCTCAGACTCATATCCTCCAGCTTTTGGGTGATGCCGGACTCGTATGCTGTGGAAACTAAATCCCTGAGCACATAGACGACAAAGTCTGTCACCGAGTTGAATCCGCTGCCTGTAACGATCTTGGCGATGCGGTTGTACAGAGGACCCGGGATTTTGATGGTCACTTTGCTGTTTGCCGGTTTCTCTCTGTCGACACTCATATAACACTCCTATAAGAGTGCTATCTTATAGGCTCCTTTCCTTCCATGTCAAGAAAAAATTTAGGGAATGCTCCATATGTCTGTTTATTTTTTCAGGGGAATATGGAAAAATGGAAAACGGGAGGAAATAATCCATGGACGATGAGAAAAGAATCTACAGAATTTGGATAAGGATCGGGATCTATGCCGGCCTTGCTGTCAGTGTCATCTATCCCCTTATGATTTTCGTCCCCTTTTCTAAAAAAATAACCATCATTTTTGCCTGCCTTTTTGGTCCCCTTTTCATGGTGGCCAGTTTAGGATTGTACTATTTTCTTAAAGCGCATCGAAAAACAGTAACCGGTCAACTGGCTGTTTTATCCAATATCATTGCCGGTACTATGGTCAGTTTGATGTTGATTGTTCAGCTCTCGGTCAATCTTTCGATGGATGGACTGATGAACTCAGCCGGAGATGGAATCTCCGAGGCCACCAAGAAATGGATTTGGCAGGTCATCGACAGAATTCAGCTCGGCATGGATGTGTCCTGGGATATTTTTATCGCGATTGGAACCATCCTTTTCGGAGTAACCATGATAAAACATCCTCGGTTCGGAAAAATTTTCGGATTGCTCGGATTCCTTATCGGTCATTTTCTTCTCATATTCAATCTTGCCACTTTTCCGATGCCCCCAGGTGATGCCGGGCTGATCGACCTTGGCCCTGTCATGGGGATCTGGTATCTTGTGGCCACAATCCTGATTATCCGATCTCTGAAATGGTTCGACCAACAGCTGGCCTAATATCCACTGGAGTGTATCCAAGCATTTTAGAGGGAAATCATTCTTGGATATCTCAGGCCATTTGGTGAAAAGGGAAGTTAAGGAAATCAAAAAGCAGCTGGAACTGGAACAGGGTCGTACGTTGATGAGAGTCCCCTAATGGTTTTAATGGCGGATTCAGCAGCTCGTTTGATGACGTTTCTGTAGGATTTCATCTTCGCTGCCTCTTCCAAGAACGGAATCTGGGATGAGTCACCGCATTTGCCGATGGACCGCAGCGCCTCCGCCTGCGCCGAATAGCTGTCCTCTGTCTCGAATTGTTCTCTGAGGAAAGGCACCAGCTCAACTTTTCTGAAATCTCCAAGCACATGCAGGGCGGCAGCCCTTACTCTCGATTTTTCGTCGCTGCATTTTTCCTTGAAAAACGCGATATCTTCTTCCCGTTTCAACTTCCCTAGGGTCTCGACCGCAGTCTGCCTTACGGCCCAAAAGTCATCGCTTTTGGCACTTGAAATCCATGCCTCCACAACATCGGTATTATCTTTGTGTTTGATCAACTCTGATGCAGCCCAACTCCTCCCGACCGCATCGTCATTTTTGAGCTGGTACAAAAGCTCATCTGCGTTTTTTTCGAACGTCCATTCCTTCAGCAAATAATTCCCCTCGTCGAACCGCACCATCAGAGGTTTTTCTTTGGCAGCAAACTCAAAAATCTCTTCCTGTTTTTCTATCCAGACCTTTTCCGAAATCTCGCCTTTCTTCGTGTAGATGCTGATTATCACAGGAATTTTATAAATGGGCACATTTTTGGATGTGTCCTGGACCTGGCGCACAGTCATCTTGACTTTGCCGGCGTCCTCATCCCAAATATAGCTCACATCGAACACCGGATGGCCGGGTGCAAAAATGTACTGTTCGAAAAACCAGTCCATATTCTGGCCTGTGGCCTCTTTTACCGCCTTCATGAAGTCATGGGTATCCACCGGCTCGAATTCATGCTTGTGGAGAAAATGTTCGAGCGTCCGGAAGAATGCCTCGTCTCCTAGAATAAACCGCAGCATATGCAAAACTGCAGCCGCCTTGGGATAGGTGTGGCTGTCGAAATTCTGTTGAGGCCGCTCATACCGGTCAAACACGATGGGCCGCATGTAACGGTTATGGGCTTCCCGGAGATAAGAATTTTTCTTCTGTAACAACTCATAAGCCCCTTCGTCTTTCCCCTTATCATACCGGGTGTATAGATAATCGGAATAGGTGGCGAATCCTTCATTCAACCATGTGTGTTCCCAACTGCGCAGCGTGATCAGATCACCCCACCATTGATGAGCCGCTTCATGAGCGATGGTTTTTTCCCAGGAATAGTCTTTCTCGGCCTTCCTGTCATGAATGACCCCCTGTCCCAGAAGTGTGGCGGATGTATTTTCCATGCCTCCGCCGAAACGGGGAGAGATCACCTGATCGTATTTGGCCCAGGGATATTTGTAGCCAAAAATATTATTGAAAAATTCGATAATATAAGGTGTTTTTTTGAAAATCCATTTTGCATCTTCCGTTCCATCCTCATACACCCAGTAATTCACCGGAAGAGAGTCGAGCGAATCTTCGATAACTGCATACGGCCCGATGGCCAACAGAAAAAGATAGGTGGAGTGGGGAAGCTCTTGCGACCAGTGAAAGGTTTTGGTCCCGTTCTCCTCGTTTTCGATCACCCGGACAAGCCGGCCGTTCGCGAGGACCTTGAACGTGTCCTTGACCGTTATGATGAATTCATGGGTGACCTTGTCGTTGGGATAATCATAACAGGGCAGCCAATGGTGAGCATTCTCGGGCCAGGATGTCGTGGTGACCATCTGGGGATGTTCGTCTGTCCTGTCATCGAAGTGAATCCCTTGTTTCGGGTCTTCGGCGTGGTAGTCCACGGTGAAAAGAACTTCTTCTCCATAGTTGTAGGCCTCCGGAAAATGAACGATGAGGTGCCTGTCGGCCTGGTCGAACTCCAGTTTGATGCCTGCGGGAGTTTTAACATCATCCACGATCAGTTCCTCAGCATCCAGAACACACGTGTAAAATTCGTTTTTAAGCGGCGTCAAAGTGATGGTGTTTGTGCCCCAAAAGATTTTTTTGTCCAGGTCAAATGTCAATTCCAAACGATAGTGTTTTGCGTCATAATCCCGGCTTCTTTCGAACTGCCGCGGACGCTTGGTAATATCTGTTTGCTGGGCGGATAATATAAAAGATAACGAAACAATCCATATTATTATCAATGATCCTGAGATGATTTTTTTCATGATTAGTCTCCTCTGATTCCCCTGCATTATACTAAATAATTCGGCGCTGGGTAATACTCTTCCAATAATTTGCCAGAATCGCTACACTATAAAGTAAAAGAATGACTCCTGAAATCTGCAATGAAGGATATGATTATGGATAAATTGCGAAAAAAGATTAGCGTGTTCCCCCAAATTTTTTTGATAGGTTTTCTCCTGCTTTGTGCCCGATCTTTTCCGCAGCCGGAGAATCTTGAAATCTTCCAGACCGATAATAGAATTCGGATAGATGGCAACCTGGACGACTGGGAAGGAATAGCAGAGATTCCAATCAACCTTAGCACAACTAACGGCAAAATTGCACCCTCCAAGGATTTGACCGTAACGGCCAAGTTTACATACGACGCCAAAAACTTCTATGCGGCCGTTAGAGCCAACGACGACACGTTCGAATTTCTCAACAGAAGCTGGCGATACGGAGATGGCTTTTTCTTGACCTTTCTCGATCCTACCCGGGGAAACGAGAGCGAAAGTTTTTATTCTTTTGGGATATCACTTGTCGAGAAAAATCCAGTCAAGTCACTTATTAATAAGGATGGGACTTATTTCCCCGGGATCGATGTCCGGGATATGGATCTGCAGATCGTTCCCGATGAGAAAAAGGGCATTATCACCTACGAATTGTCCATTCCATTTAAAATCCTGGTTCCCTTCCGGCCTTTTATGCAGGAGAAGTGGGGGATCAATCTCACCTATGCGGACCGAGATCAGGGGGAGCGAAAGCTTGTGCAACTTTATCCTGATCCCGGTTATGATTCTGAAATGTCTAGCAAAAGGAAAGGCGCGATTTTTCAGTTTGTGAATCACGTTCCGGAAAGGCCTGAGATTCAGATGCTAATCAATTCATCACATTTTTATGGCGACAGCGAAAAAACCATCACCCTTGCTGTTCATTCTCCAGAAGACAAAACGGGTTGGCAGTTTCGGACCTTCCTGTTGGGTCCTGGAGCAAGAAATATCCAGCAGAAACAGGAATTTTCGTTCAAAAAGGGGATGAACTTGCTGCGTTTCCGACTGAAGGAGCAGGAATTTGAAACCGGTGCGTACGATCTGAGTGTGGGAGTGATCGATGAGAAACGTTCCCTCCGATTCAAAGAGGACACCAGATTTTTTGCCGTCAACAGGGCGGAACTCGAGGAATATCGGGCAAAGTTCGAGGAGGCAAAAAAAGGGAAGCTTTTTGCCGACGATGAAAAATTCCGCAACAGCCTGCCTAATTTGGAAGCCCGGTTTGATTGGATCCAGAAGTATATGGAAAAGGCCCCTCCTCATATCGGGATCGCGTCGATCGGCGAATGGATGGACGAAGTCAAAACCTTGACCGAAAGTGTCGAGAACGGGAAACCTGCTTTTTTCCCGCTGGGATCGGTCGGAAGGTATGCCCACAGGTCGGAAATCGACGGAACCCTCCAGCCCTATTCGATTTACATCCCGAGAGATTACGATGAAGAAGTCCCGGTAGCTCTGTTCGTCGCTCTTCATGGAAGCGGTGTGGATGAGGTGAGCTATGCCCTGAATATGGCAAAACTCATCAGTTCTGCACGGATGCAACTCCAAGTCCCGAAAATGATTATGATTGCCCCACAGGCCAGGGGTCTCTCTGACTGGTATCTCGGCAGTTCGGGAGAGGAGGTCATCGAATCTATCAACCACGTCAAATCCCTATACAACATAGACGAGAAACATATCATCCTCCAGGGCTTTTCCATGGGGGGATATGGGGCCTGGCGGCTGTCGCTTCTTTATCCGGGCCTATTCAAGGCTGTTATCATTTTGTCAGGGGCGACATCGCCTCCGTCTGTTTTGAAGGGCGAAAAAATCATCGATTTGTTCGACAAAGCCAAAGATAAAAAATTGAATTATTTCATTGTGCACGGAGCCAAAGATGACGCTGTTCCTGTCGAAAATGCAAGAGAAGCTGTCCAGAAACTCAAAGAGCTGGGAATCCCACATGAATACATTGAGGTAAAAAATGCCTATCATACCGGGTACAACAAATGGGCCGAGATATTCAAGTGGCTAAAAAACCTCATCAACCAGTACAAAAGAATTATTAGATTACCATAATCCAGGGATGAGACGATACCGGACCCGTTGGGCATATTCCTTGTAGCCGGGAAGTTCCTCCTGGAGGGTTTTGTCCTCGAGGGCTGCCCGGATGAAAAAAAGTATCACGATGATAAAGGCTGGTATAAGCGTATACAGGGAACCGAGGGAAACGGGGAAGCAGATCATGATCAGGATGATGCCCACATACATCGGGTGGCGGACGTATTTGTAAGGGCCGGTCGTGCACACGGTGTGTCCGCGATCCTCTTGGATACGGACAACATCGGAGAGAAAGGCGTTTTCTTTCATGGCCCAGAATGCCATCCAAAATCCCGGCATATAGCCGATAAAAGCGAGTATTTTTGCGGTTAAAGAAACGTTCGACCACTGGAAACGGACAGCATCCAGACCGGGAAGGATCAGCAAAACGAGAAGGAAAGTCGAATAAAAGAGCCTGAATATTTTGTCCCAGCTTTTGACATCTTTTTTCTTCTTCATGCGCTCTTTGAGAAGGCCGGGCGCCTTTTTTTTCATCCAGAATATCGCGGCCGTAACAGCTATTCCATAAAGAATGATAAACAGCCAGGCTTCGGCCCATCTGAGAGTCCCTGCGGGGACAAAAATGGCCGCTAAGCCGAAAAGTGTGGTGAAAATGGTCCGCAGAATGACCGTCAGTTTGGATGGCGTTTTGGCGTTTTCCACTTTCAAATCCTTTTGTGCCGCTATAGCATATACCAGCATCATGTTGATAACAAGGTGGATTTGTGATAAGCATTCTACGGGAGAAATAGTCATGGAATCTCCAAACTTGACATTCATCAGTATTTTCAACGATGTTCTTGGTCCGGTGATGAGGGGGCAGTCGAGCTCTCACACGGCTGGTTCCTATTATATCGGAAAACTCCTCCAAGAACTTTTGGGGGAAAAACCGTCTGAGGCCGTATTCACATTTGCCCCTGGCGGATCGTATGCCCGTGTTTTCCATGCTCAGGAATCAGACCTGGCTTTTGCTTCAGGCCTGATGGGATGGCCTATCACGGATGATAGATTCGCTAAAGCCCTTGAAATCGCTGAGGATCAAAATCTCCTCCTGCGTTTTTTGGTATCTTCCTTCCCGGAGGCCGACCATCCCAACAGCGTCAAGATTGTGCTCCGGTCGAAGAAAGGAAAAAGCTTAGCTGCTGTGGCCAAGTCCATCGGCGGGGGATCTGTCAAAATCAACCGGTTGAATGATTGGGACGTTGATCTGGACGGGAAAAATCATATGATTCTCGTGCCCTGCAGGGAATCGAAAATTCCGGATCTCCAAGCCCTCATGGAGAAGATCTCGCCGAAAATGGTCATCCAGAAAAAGGGCAATCAAGCCCTATTGAATGTCACGCTCAAATCTCGAATTGACCCGGTCTTGCGCTCAAATCTCGAATCTTTTTCTTTGGCAGGAGAGGTGTGGTTGTCTTCTCCGTTCGTCTTTCCTAAAAACGGTGGGCCTATTTTTTCCTCAGCGGAAGAGATCAGCCGGATTGCCGAAGAGAAAGACCTGCCGCTGGGGAAAATCGCCCTTCGATACGAAGCCGCCTTGCTCGGGCTTTCTGAGGAAGATTGTCTTGACGAGATGAAAAAAAGGTGGAGGATCATGCAGGATTCGATCAAAGCCGGTTTTCAAGATCAACAGGTGAACATGCAGCTTCTGGAGCCCAGTGCTTTTCAGATCGACCAGGCCATAAAAAGGAAAACCGTGGCGATAGGCGGACCCCATGCCGCAGCGGCTGCCAGGGCAATGGCCGTGATGCACACGGCCAACAGCATGGGAGTCGTGTGCGCTGCTCCGACCGGCGGCGCTGCGGGAGTCCTGCCTGGTGTGATATCGACCCTCATCGAAGAAAAAGAGCTGGACGAAACCAAGGCTGCCCTTGCCTTGTTTGCCGCCGGTGCCGTCGGCCTGATCCTGGCATTCAGGGCCACTTTTGCTGCAGAGATAGCCGGCTGCCAGGTCGAGATCGGCGCCGCGGGAGCCATGGGAGCAGCGGCCGTGATCGATGCCGCCGGAGGACACGCTGATCAGGCTCTCGATGCCGCAGCCGTTTCCTTTCAGAACACCATGGGTTCTGTTTGCGATCTGGTCCAGGGGATATGTGAAATTCCCTGCCACACCAGAAATGCTGTGGCCGCATCCAACGCGTTTGTCTGCGCGGATCTTGTCCTGGGCGGTTACCAAAACCCCATTCCTCTGGATGAGACAGTCGATGCTGTATTCTCTTCCGGAAAGATGCTGCCTGCCGAACTTCGCTGCACATCTCTCGGGGGTTTAGCCGTTGCGCCCTCAGCGCTCCATTTGAAAAAAAACTAAAAGCATGAGACGACATATTTTTCTGAGTACTAGGGAATAGGGAGGCTTGAAATGAGAGTGAAAACCTCTCCACTTTTTATCGTTGCTTCATTAGTTGTTCTTTTAAGCGTTTCCCCAGTTTTTTCTGAGAGCATCCCCGATCCGGAGACTTTTTTCGGGCACAAGCCCGGCACGGATTTTAAGCTGATCAGATGGGAAAAAATCCATGAATATTTCCAAATCCTGGGGAATACTTCTGACAGGGTTATCGTGCAGGAGCTGGGAAAAACGACCATGGGAAATCCCTTTATTCTGGCTGTGATTTCCTCTCCAAAAAATTTGTCCCAGCTTGAAAAGTATAAGGAAATCGCCGGGAAACTGGCCAAAGGCAGGATTTCCGAAGAAGAAGCCCGACGTCTGGCAGAAGAAGGAAAGACTATTGCTCTTGTCACGTGCAGCATGCATGCCTCGGAGTGCGGACCGACACAGATGTCCCCGGAGTTGGGATACATGCTGGCTGCAGACAACTCTCTTCAAATACAAAAAATTTTGGATGATGTGATATTGCTGCTTGTGCCCAGTTGGAATCCGGATGGCAACATCCTGACTACAGATTGGTACCGGCAGAATGTCGGGACGGCCTATGAAATGGCGCCCATGCCCTGGCTGTACCACTATTATGCCGGCCATGACAATAACCGTGATGCCTTCATGCACAATTTGGTCGAAACCAGATATGTGAATAACATCCTCTATCATGAATGGTTTCCACAGATCTTTATGGATATGCACCAAATGGGGAATTCAGCCGCCCGGTTGTTTCTCTCTCCATTGTATGACCCCCGTCATCATTCCCTGGATCCTCTGCTGACCCGCGAGATAGAGCTGACAGGAGCTTACATGCGAACCGTGTTGGAAGAGCAGGGAAAAATTGCGGTGATGCACTATGCCCTCTGGAATCACTGGCGGATGTCGGCGATCCACACCTGCGCCCTGTGGCATAATGTGGCGACCATTCTCTTCGAAGCGGCGTCCACTCCGATGGCAACACCTATCTTTCAGAGGCCCCAGGACCTTGATCCGCCTAATAGGGGAGGGCTTGGAACACAGGGCAATACCCAGACCATCAATTACCCCAGTCCCTGGCCGGGCGGTTGGTGGAGGCTCCGAGATATCGTGGAATACGGCTACTGGTCTGCCATAGGCTTCCTGGAAACCGGGGCAAAACACAGGGATAAATATCTCATGAACATGTACCGAATGGCCAGAAACTCCGTTAACAAGGGGAAAAGCGAAACGCCTTATGCCTATGTCATCCCGCAAGTCCAAAAAGATCCCAACACCGCGGCTAAAATGGTCAACATCCTTATTGCCGGAGGGATTGAGGTCCATCAAGCGACAAAACCTTTCCGCACGCAAAACAGCGAATATCCCGCCGGAACCTATGTGGCCCTGATGTCCCAGGCATACAGGCCCTATCTCATCGATCTCCTGGGCCCGCAAATCTACCCGGACCGGAGACAGTATGAGGGCGGCCCGCCTGAGCGTGCGTTTGACCTGACAGGCTGGACCCTACCCTACCAGATGGGAGTGGAGGCCATCAAGGTTGACATCCCGTTTGAAGCTCAACTGAAGTTGGTGCAGCAGGCAGATCCCCCCGCAGGGAAAGTCACGGGGACTGCGGAGAGCTATATCCTTGATCACAATGTTCTGGACAGCTACAGGGCCGTTAACCGGCTTTTGAAGGAAGGTGCCCGCGTGGCCTGGGCAACACGTCCATTCACGTCCGGCGGGAAAAGATACCCGGCTGGAGCCATCATCATTTCTGGCTCTGGAATCAAAACAAAGCTCCAGTCGTTTGCTGAAGAGTTCAATCTCCAAATTCAAGCCGGCAGCTCGCCCGATGAACTTTTGAAGCTCAAACCTCTCCGTTTGGGTCTCTACAAACCTTGGGTCGCCAATATGGACGAGGGCTGGACGCGCTGGATATTCGACAACTGGGAGTTCCCGTATACCACCCTTCATGATGCTGAGATCCGGAAAGGCCGTCTCAAACAAAAATACGATGTCATTATCCTGACGAATGTCTCCTCTTCGCGCATTCTCAACGGCCATGCGGAAGGAACGGTTCCCCTTCAATTTGCCGGGGGTATAGGCGTGCATGGATTATCTGCCCTGCTTCAGTTTGTAAGATCCGGTGGAACGTTGATCACCCTCAATGCCTCCTGTCAACTGCCCGTAGATCACTTCAAAGTCCCGCTGCGGGATGTCTCCCGCAGTTTTCCGTCCACAGAATTTTTCTGCCCCAGTGCCATTCTTAAGGTCGACCTGAACAACACTCATCCTATCGGCTATGGCATGGGAAAAACCGCCAGTATCCTCTCTTATGGAAGCCCGGTCTTTGACTTTCTCGACGGGGAATCAAACGAGAAACAGGGATGGCTGACAGATATCAAAGTTGTGGCGCGCTATCCTAACAGCAATCCATTCATGAGCGGCCGTTTGATCGGGGACCATATTCTTCACAACAAACCGGCACTGATTGAAGTCGGCTGTGGAAAGGGGAGGATTATCCTGTTTGGATTCCGGCCCCAAAACCGGGCTCAGACATATGGAACGTTTATGCTGTTTTTCAATTCTCTCTATTATGGTCCGGCGCTGGCAGCATCTGAGTAAACAAAACGGCCGTCACCCGTTGAGGCTTATGCTCTTTGAGCAGGGCCTTAAGGAGGGGAGTGGAGGATAAATTCTGGATTTGCATGATGTCATTGGGAAGGAGGTTAAAATCGATGAAAGATAAAAGATTATTATTAGGCATGTTCCTGTCTCTTGTTCTAGGCAGTCATCTTTTTGTCGGAGCACAAGAGGCGAAAAGTCCGCTGCTGGATTCGTGGGAACAGCACATGAGGATGAAAAAAAGTTCCCTGTTTGGTCTCGAGTGGATCTCCCTGGGGCCGGTCATGAATTCGGCCAGAGTAGAGGCTGTCCAGTGTGATCCTTCCCGGCCCGGGACGTGGTATGTGGCTTTTGGCTCGGGCAACCTCTGGAAGACCATCAACCACGGTTTGACCTGGAAGCCGATCTTTGAAAACCAGTCAGCTCTTGGCATCGGCGACATTGCTCTGGCCCCGTCGAATCCGGACATCATCTGGGTCGGGACAGGCGAAAGCCTCAAAAAGCCGAGGAATTTTACGATGCCGGGAACGGGCGTGTTTCGGAGTGATGATGGCGGCAAGACTTGGCGGAACACAGGACTCCCCGATTCCTATCACATCGGGGAAGTGGCCGTTCACCCGCAGAATCCCGACGTCGTTTTTGTCGCGGTTCTGGGGCATTTCTGGTCCACCAACGAGAACCGGGGTTTGTACAGGACCGTGGATGGCGGAAAGACGTGGGAACATGTCCTTTATGTGAACGAGCGGACCGGAGCCAACGATGTCGTTATCGCGCCTTCCAATCCGGACGTCATTTATGTGTCGATGTGGGAGAACAATCCAGGTGTTTCCGGGCAGGAAAGCGGGGTTTACAGGAGCAGCGATGGAGGAGCGACCTGGAAAAGGCTGAGGGGCGGTTTGCCTGACGGGCCGCAAACGGGGCGGATTGGCCTGGCCGTGTCCTGGAGCAACCCGGATAAGGTTTATGCCCTGGTGGATAACCTGAGTAAAAAAAACAGGCTTTATGCTGAAGTCTACCGGACGCTGGATGGAGGCCAGACCTGGATGAGGACCCACAAGGATGAGCTCCACATCTTCTCCAGAATCGGGTGGTATTTCACCGACTGCTACGTGAATCCTCAGGATGATGATGAGATCTTCGGGCTGGGAGTGAGGGTGGCACACAGCACGGATGGCGGCAAGACCTTTGGATTGATCGGAGGGGATGTGTTCCATCTTTTTCCCAACCAGGCTGAAGTCCTGCATCTGGATCACTGCGAAATGTGGATCAATCCGGAAAATCCCAACCATCTGGCCTTGGGCAATGATGGCGGCTTATATATCAGCTACGATAAGGGGAAATCCTGGATGCATCACAACAACATCCCTGCAGGTGAATTTTATGATGTTTCTGTCGACAATCAGGATCCGTATTTTGTGTACGGAGGAACGCAGGATGATTCTTCTGTTTACGGGCCGGCCAGGGAGTGGAATCCCAAATACCAGGATGAGTGGCAGTACGTCTGGCTCGATGCCTGGGCGGGAGGAGATGGCTGTTACACCATGGCCGACCCGTTGGATCCGAACATCGTGTACACGTCGAGCCAGGAGGGGGGAATATTCCGGAAGGACATGAAGGCCGACCGTTCTGTTGGGATACGGCCCCGGCTGCCAGAGGGGCACAAAGGAAAGCTGAACTACAATTTTATTGCTCCGTACATTATTTCCCAGCACAACCCGTTGACGCTGTATCATGCCGGCAACTATATCTTTAAGAGTCTGAATAGAGGGGATTCCTGGAAGTTGATCAGTCCAGATCTGTCCCAGTCGGCATTCGAGGGGAAAAATTCGGTAGCCGCCGGCGCTATTGCAGAGTCTCCTCTGGAACCGGGCGTTCTGTTTGTCGGAACGGATAAGGGAGCTTTTTGGGTAACACGGGATGATGGGCGAAATTGGATGGAGTATTCCGAGGGATTGACGGATGGTTATATCCGGAGCATCTGTCCGTCGCGGTTCAGCACCTCCCGGGTGTATGTTGCTGTTACAGGGATCAATTATGATGACCTGGGAAATCACTTGTATGTCTCGGAAGACTATGGGAAAACCTGGCGATCGATCGTTGCGAACCTTCCCGATGAGGTTGCCTATGTTATCCTTGAGGATCCGGTCAATGAAAATATCCTGTATGCAGGCCTCTATAGGGGAGTTTACATCACTGTGGATCGAGGAAAGAATTGGTCTCTTTTGGGCCCCAAGATGGCGGCTGCGGCTGTTTCCGATCTTGTCATGCAGGAGAGAGAGATGGACCTTGTGGTTGGAACCCATGGGAGAGGGATATACAAAATGAATATCCGGCCGATCCAGGAGGCTTTTAAAAATGGTATCCCTCAGGCCAACCTTCTTTTTGATCCACCGATTACCCGATTGCCGTGGATAAACGACAGCCATCGGGATCCCAGGATGAGAACGGCTGAGAAGGTCCCGATCACTTTTTATCTGATGAATGAGGGGAACGTTGAGTTGCGGATTGTCGATGATAAAGGAAAGATGATCTGGACAAAGACGTTAAAAGGCAAAAAGGGTTTCAACCAATTCAGGTGGGATCTTGTTATCAAACGAGCGGACAGTCCGGAACCGTATTTTACAAATTATCTGGAATTTGCTCCGGCAGGGAAGTATGTGATCCAAATTGTAGGGGGAGGAATCAAACTAAAAAGCATCCTCACCATCATTTCCCGCTCTTCCTCTTAAATTAAATTGGGGACAGGAAATGTTTTCACCTATTTTTTAATAATCAGAAATTCGGTGACACGTTACCGATTTTGAAACAAATCAGTACATGTCCCCAATTTCTTATAAAAAATAGGTGAAAACATTTCCTGTCCCCAATTTAAGAGCAGTAGTAGAATGATTTGAGTTCTTCGATTTCTGGGTCGTCTGTGACGAAGAAGGGGGTAGGAAAACCTTTTAATTCTTCAGCCCAGGATCGTGCTTGCTGGAAATAAGAATCCCGGATAGAATCGATACGGGATAGATCCATTTTGTTCGTTTGGAAGGAATTTTCGAGTCCAAGCGCGACTTTTCTGGACCTATACCCTTTGTAAGTCCACTCTCCCGTCTGAATGTCGAAGGTGTATTTTGCCAGAAAAATGTGACCGTACGCAGCCACAAACTCGATGGCTCTGACAATGAAATCGATATCTTTTGTGTTGAATGTGTAATGGAGATTGATCCTTACCCAACCCGGTTTCAACCCAAGAAACCCTTTTTGAACGGCGTTTCTGTATTTTGTGGACAATGAATCGCTGATTCCGAGCAGGAGATGTCCGTACGGTCCTGCACAACTGCATCCGGCCCGTGATTGGATCCCGAACAGATCGTTCAGCAGCTTGGTCACGAACTTGGGATGGAGGATCCGATCCTTATGTTTGATATTGAATGAGATGATCGGAATTTTTTCTTCAGGATCCACACGGCCTATTATTTTGATGTTGGGTATGCGCTTCAGCTTCGCAAGGAAATCCTTTGTGTATTTGGTTTCGATGCGTTCGATTCTGTCCACTCCGATTTTGTCCTTTAAATCCATGGCTAATGCAGCCTTTATTGTCTGAAGTATGGGAGGGGTTCCGGCCATCTCCCTCGTTTCGATGTCCTTTGAAAAATCGTGGGTGTGAAATCCCACATAGTCGACGGTCCCCCCGCCTGCCGTTGTCGGAGGCAGGTCTTCTCGATACAATTCCTTTCGAAAGACCAATATGCCGCTCGAACCTGGTCCTCCCAAAAATTTATGAGGTGAGAAAAAGATTGCGTCAAAATAGAAATCTTTGTCTTTGTTCATATCGATTTTCACATAAGGAGCCACAGCGGCGAAATCATAAAATATCAAGCAGTCGTTGTCATGACAGATCTGCGCGATTGCATAGACATCCGTTCGGATTCCAGTGATGTTGGATCCTGCGGAAAAAGATGCTAACTTAGGCCGTCCCTCATATTTCTCAGCAGCAAGTTTTTTGGCTAGATCATCAAGGTCGATCCTTCCGCTGGAGTCCAATCCGATAACAACAACTTCCCCTAAGCCTTCCCGCCACATCAATTCATTCGTGTGGTGCTCATACGGTCCGATGAACACGACAGGCTCTCTCGAATCGTTTCTCTTCTGAATGTCCTCAAACTCCTTTTCTGTTTGGCCAAGAGACTGGAAAATTCTTTCCTTTGTAACCGGAGGAATATAGATGCCGATGATTTCCTGCAGTTTCTTCAATGCTCCCGTCGAGCCAGATCCAACACTGATGACTTTACTGTCCTCTGCTGCGTTGACAAGCTCCTTGATTTTCTTTTGGGCGCTGTGGAACAACTGCGTCAGATACTTACCCGAATAATCATCTTCGGTATGCGTGTTTGCGTAGGAGCACAGGATATTCTGTATTTTTTCTTCAATGAATTTCACGCCTCTCCCGGAAGCCGTATAATCGGCGTACAAGATGTTCCGCTCGCCGAACGGCGTACCAAACACCAAATCATTCCCGATAATCTGACTCCTGATGTAATCAAGATTGTATGCTGCCATGCTGCTCTCCTACGTTCTCTATTTTATGATAAAAAAGGGATCGGAGCTGTTTTTTTTCGAAAAAAATCTGACAGTTCGCTTTTTTTCTTGAGAAAACATAAGAAATTTATTACTAGTATGGTAGGGTGGAAACGTACCATACACGCATAAAAAGCCGTGACCCTCTCTTCCGGCAGCTGGGTTTATTCGACTCGACCATGATGATGATGGGAATTGTGATCGGTTCGGGCATCTTTCTGACAACCGGGATCATGGCTCAGGCTGTCCCCTCGGTTCCACTTATATTGCTGGCATGGTTTCTGGGAGGCCT
>CAZOJY010000013.1:43700-45329 GCA_964580235.1 uncultured Eubacteriales bacterium
GGGAGGCCTACGGCCCTCTGTTCGGATTCCTTTTCGGCTGGAAGATGTTCCTGGTGAACATGACAGGTTCGATCGCGGCACTCGGTGCGGCTTTTGCCGAATACTTCGGCTACTTTTTCCCTCCGTTATCCACCAAAACAACTGTCTTTTCCTTCCAAATTGGGAGACTCACTTACAGTTTGTCGCCTGGGCAGTTTGTCGCCGTCGCCATCATCCTCCTTCTCAGCTCGGTCAATTACATCGGTGTTGTATTCGGCAAGACCGTCCAGAACATCCTGACAGTCCTCAAAATCGGAATCATCCTGGCCTTTGTTGTTTTGGGATTCACTTTTGCCAGGGGAGCATCGGTTGACCTGTCCTTCAACCCTGAAGCATGGAGCTTTGTCCAGCTCTTGACAGGATTCGGCCTGGCCTTTATTTCGGTGTTCTGGGCGTTCGATGGTTGGAACAACATCAATTATGTGGCTGGGGAAATTAAAAATCCAGCGCGCAACCTGAAGTTCGCCTTGATCGCAGGCACGCTGGGCATCACTCTCCTTTATTTTTTCACCAATGTTGTCTATTCTCTCGCCCTCCCGGTCGATGAACTGAGAGGAGTAGTCACCGTGGGCGAAAGAGCATCCACCGCCCTCTTCGGGGCTGAATCTGCAGGATTGGCCTCTGTCATGATTCTCGTTTCTATCCTCGGGGCTTTGAACGGTTGCATTTTTGTGGGTCCCCGCGTGTACTACGCCATGGCCAGGGATGGTTTGTTCTTCAAGAGAGCTGCACGCGTGCACACGCGCTTCAAAACACCTGGCTCAGCTATCCTGCTTCAGGCCGTCTGGGCCTCTCTTCTTGCTCTTTCGGGCACTTTCGAGCAGCTTTTTACGTTTGCTATGTTTGCCGGCATCCTGTTTTGGGTTCTAGCAGCGGCGGCCATCTTCACGCTGCGCAGGAAACGCCCTGAGCTTCCTCGTCCATACAAAGCGTGGGGATATCCTATTGTGCCGATGGTTTTCATTATCGCCCTTTCTGGAATCCTACTGAACACTCTTGTGAGGCGGCCTGTTGAGTCTCTTTCGGGATTGATTCTCATAGCCGTTGGCGTTCCGGCGTATTATTACTGGAAAAAGAAAAGCAGCTAGTCCAGACGGCCGATAGGCTCCCTTCTGAGAACGGCGGTCATGCAGTGGAGAGATCCCCATCCTTTTTGAAGTTCGGAAATATCCACTTCGGTAACCTGAATTTGGTGATCTTCCAGAAATTTTTTCGTTTCGGCGAAGCCAGCTGCCATTAAAATATTTCCTGGAGCCAACGTGACAAAATTGAGGGCAAGATCCCTCGTTTCCTGAGGAGATGGCGCTTCAAATAGTTGGAAGCCTCTTTTTTTTAGAGCTGTCCAGACATCCCAAGGAAGGCGAGCCGGATCGAACACCGCTGTTTTTTTATTCACAAAGCTGATGATGCTGTCGATGTGGGCATACCCATACGGGATAGGGAGATGAAGGAAATCCTCCACCCCCATCGAGCCCAAGGCTTGTTCGACCTGCTGGGCTCCTTCCCTGTTAGCTCGATTCCCTGTTCCGATGATGACGGTTCCGGCGTCCACCCACAGGCAGCAAGCGGTCTCGAATATGCCCGTCCCGG
>CAZOJY010000014.1:0-44991 GCA_964580235.1 uncultured Eubacteriales bacterium
GGAAATTCGGGACATGTACCGATTTTTTTAAAATCGGTAACGTGTCCCTTAAATTCCGGTAAAAAAAATCATATTTATGAACAATTCAGGCTAGAAAATGCCGATGATTTTTTTTCTTCAGCAATATCAGGAAGTCATCCTGACATTGCTTAAAAACCTTTTCAAGAAGAATCATTTTATATTCATCGGCATTTTTTACCCTACGAGCGGACATGAATTGTTGGGCGGGGTGGGTTGGCTACTTTGTTGTGATGCACTTGCGGTGGACAACCACAGCTGCATGGGTCGCGCCTCGCATCTGCAGCAACCTCGGCCCGTTGCAAAAGAAGAAAATATTTTCTCACCCTTTTTTCAGAAATTGAATCCCTAGGTAAATATTGTCGGGATAGTTTGGAGAAATATAACTTTATCACAAATGGAAAATAATGGAAAGAATCATATGAACAATTGAAATTTAGATGAAAAATTCCCATGCACACCAAACATCTTGAGGATGAGGATCCGGAGGACATACAAGGCATCGGGTTTGGATCCTGGAATCGATGGTTTTTGCAAAACCGCTGTATTCCACAATCCCGACGGATTTGCATGGAAAATCCTCCAATCCTTGTCTCTGCCTCGCTTCCTGTACGCGGCAGCGGTTCATCCGGAAGACACACCTGGTTTTATTCACCTCCAGGACTTCCTGCACATTGATATAAGCATAAAGTCGGAATTTGAGGGCTTGAATGAGGGAAGGGATGCCTCCTCCTTGCGCAAGGTGGAGCCTTTTCATAATTCTCCGGGCTTCGATCACCGTGAACTTTTGCCAGGAATTTTTGTCCAGTTCGAGAGCCGCTTTTATCCCATATTTTTCCTCGACGGCTCTAAACCAGAGGCCGTCATGAGCAAGCCAGTTTTTTGCTGCATCGTTCAGAAGCTCCCTGAGCTCTTGTGCATTTAAATCCTTGACATCTTTCATTCTCTTTCCCTTTCACCGCTTGGCTTATCTTTTTGCAGTTCTGATACAAAATTTAAAGAGGAGGCGGATTCATAAAATTTCTTGCCTTCGTAGGTGAGGACTTTGATTTTTCCTTCTTCGAGGAGAAAATCGCAATATTTAGTCAGTTCATTTTTATGTTTTCCTAAAGATTTGCTCATATCTGACAGGGTGATAGGTCTTCGTGCCACAATCGACAAGATGGCCTCTTCAAGATTTTGAGAAACCGACAAATGCTGGATTCGAGAGAATTTCGCAACAACTTCGGCTTTTTTTCCGAAAATTTTTCTCATTTTTTTCAATTCCTGAGAGCTTAACGGATGAGCAGACTTTTCTGCGGGTGGGCGGACAACCGTGTTAAGTTGGATTCTATCAGGATTGATTTCGGCAATGAGTTTTTTGAGTTTTTGGATGTGCGAAGAGGAATCATTCACGCCCTTGACAAGAAGAACTTCGAGCCAGATCTCTCTGGTGAATTCTTGGCGGAATTTTATCATACCCTCAATTATCTTTTGGATTTTAAGAGAGGGATGGGGACGGTTCATCCGGTTAAATATTTCTTGAGTTGCAGCATCAAGCGAAGGCACGACCAAGTCGGCCTGAGATAAGGCCCCTCTAACGGTTTTGTTAGTGAAGAGGGTGCTGTTGGTGAGCACTGCCACCGGAATGGAGGTGATTTTTTTAATCTCTCGGATGAGTTTTCCGATGAGCACATTAAGGGTGGGTTCTCCTGAGCCAGAAAAAGTGATGGTGTCGATGCGCTGATCCGTGGCAATTGCTTTTTTTATTTGGTTCAAGATTGTATTGATGTTAAAAAATGTTTTCCGTTGCACTGTTTTCTGTTCGGTGGTCCCCAGCTGGCAATAAATGCAGTCCAAAGAACATGTTTTAAACGGCAGGATGTCGACTCCCAGGGAGTAACCCAGACGTCTCGATGGGACAGGGCCATAAATGTAAAGGGGTTGGCTTTTTTTCACCGTATTGAGCCTTTGTTTTAAGCCTTCTCCTTGTATACTTGGATGAATCGCTTCAAAGACCGGTCGTAAGTTTTTTCCACCTCATCGGGGAAAAGGCAGGCCGGAAGCTCTCTCATTTTCCAATGATACCTGAGACAATCGCAGCATGTGCCCTTGCGGCTGCAAGGTTCCCATGTGCAGCTGCAATTCTGAAGATTATCGTTTTCTTGACATTCTTTCATTGTTCGCTCCGTCGAAGAATCATTTCTGGGATGAATGAGTACTCGTTTTTTGAGGCGTCATTATATCAAACTCACCCTATTTTTTCATCTAAACCATATCGAAATTTCCTTCATTTTTTCATGAGAAATATTTTTCCTGCCTTCTTGAGAAGTTGCAATTGCCCTCGTTATCGCAATGTTTTATACTGGAAAAAATGAAAGAGAAGAAGAATTTGAAACAAAGAACGTTCCACTCTATGGAAAAAGAGTCCAAAGCCGGCCTGGGAGAAAGACTTCCTCCGATCGACACGTTTCCCAATCAGTTTCCCGATTATGAGATAAAAATCGAGATTCCCGAATTCACATCCGTTTGTCCTAAAACAGGTCTCCCGGATTTTGGAGTTCTTGTGATTCGGTATATCCCTGACAAACACTGTCTCGAGCTAAAATCTCTCAAAATGTATCTGTTAGGATACAGAAACATGGGGATTTTTTATGAAAATGCCGTGAATCGTATCCTGGAGGATATTGTCAAAGCCTGCCGACCGGTTCGTGCTGCGGTTATCGGTGAATTCAATCCCAGAGGAGGGATGATGTCTACAGTGGAAGCACACTATCCCAGAGAAATGGAATAGTCAGGAACACGGTCGGTTCGGCTAAGCATGGAAAATCAAGACAAATTAGGCCTGACAGATGTTTTTATGCTTCTTGTCATATTGATTTGGGCCGTCAATTTTCCCTTAATTAAAATAGCCCTCCGTGAATTCTCTCCCCTGGCCTTTAACGGCATTCGCCTTACTTTCGCATCGACGGTGTTAATCATCTTTCTTTTGTTTTCCAAACAGGGCCTCAGTGTTGCGAAAAAAGACATCTGGAAGCTCGTGGTCTTGGGAATTGTCGGCAATACTGTCTACCAGTTATTGTTCATTCACGGCATTAACCTGACCACTGCCTCGAATACATCCATTATCATGGCAATGACCCCGGCTTCCGTGGCTTTGCTGAGCTCGGTTTTCAAACATGAAAGAGTCCATTGGGCTGCCTGGTTAGGTATCGCTCTTTCTTTTGCGGGATTTTATCTTGTGATCACCAAACAGCCGGGGACGTTCGCATTGTCTTGGGAAAATTTGCGCGGCGACATAATGATTTTTTTCGGAAACCTTGTCTGGGCCATCTACACGGTCTTTTCCAAACCCCTGTTGGGTCGGATTTCCCCCTTAAAATGGTCCTCCCTCACGCTGGCTATCGGAACGATGTTTTATATCCCCATTTGTATTCCGGCATTTATTAAGCAGGACTTCCAACAGGTCTCTCTCAAGGCTTGGGCTATCCTTATCTATTCTGGAATTTTTGCCCTGGCAGTCAGCTATGTTATCTGGTATGTGTCTGTTAAAAGAGTCGGTAACAGCAAAACGGCCATATATGGAAATTTAACCCCTGTTTTCACGATTATATTCGCGTCCTTTCTTATTGCCGAGAGGATTAACATCTGGCAGGCCGCAGGAACTGCGATCCTATTGATTGGTGTCTATTTGACACGATCAGGATACCGCTTCTTTAGAAAATAGGGCCCGAAAGAGGAAAGTGATTCTAGCGCAGTCCGAAAATTTTGTGCATCTGAGCTGTTAATCTTATGTTTTTTAAATCATCTTTCATGGCCTGATTGAGAACTTTTATGGCATATGTGGTACTCCATTTTTTGCAGGATTGAGGTTGGAGAAGAAGGGGAATCTTTTCTGGGAAATCCTGTCTGAGTTTTTTCAACACACGGAGATTCAATCTTTTGGTCACCACAATTTTTACTTCTTTGGCCTTGGTCCTGAACTCAGGTTGATAAAAATAAAGGGGTGGCTTGGGGGAAATGGTGTACCAGTTCACGGCAAGGCTCCGGAAGATGGTGGCATTGGTTTCCACCTGAATTTTAAAGTCCTCAGCCTTAAGGCTCCTCACCAGCTCTCCGATATTTTGAATAAGAGGCTCTCCTCCTGTGAGGCATACCCATTTTGCGGGAAAAGAGCTGCAGATCTTATCGACCTTTTTTAGGATTCGGGCAACCGTCATGTTTTGGCCTGCTTGCCAGGCATCCTTTGTGTCGCAAAAGTCACATTCTAGGTTGCACCCACAAAAGCGGATAAACAGAGTGGGTTCGCCCTGTCGCAGGCCTTCCCCTTGAATCGAGGGGAAAATTTCACTGATCTTCAGAGTAAGTGGCTGACGCATCCTCAGATTCCCAAACCGTGACGGCCTTGACCGGAAATTCCCTTTTTAATTCCTGAAAAAATTTCTGTGAGAGATTTTCTGCAGAAGGGTTGATGTCATACACATCGTTAAGAAGAGTGTGGTCAGGAAGAATTGCCGCAAGTTTGTGTTTGATTTCCGTGAAGTCGATCCCTATGCCCGTGCTGTCCAGCTTCCATACTTCAATCTGGACCTCCACATGAAAGGTATGGCCGTGCATGCGTTCGCATTTGCCCTGGTATTCTTTCAAGAAATGCGCTGCCTGGAATTTATCCCGTACTTTCAGTATCCAACTCATAATTTTCCTTCCTTTTCCAATCTTGCAATAAGGGGATCTTTTATCCCGGCGTCTTCCCAGGCTTTTTTGCGGAGCAGGCAGGAAGAACATTTTTGGCACGGAATTTCCGAACCATTGTAGCAAGAAATGGAATAAGAATAATCGGCCCCGAGAGAAAGACCTTCCTTTATGATTGCGGATTTCCTAGAATTCAGGAATGGAACGAGGAGCCGGACTTTTTTTCCTCCCATAACCACACCCGTGCCCGAGTTTATGGCATTTTCCATAGCGGTCACAAAAGATTCACGCGTGTCGGGGTAGTTGGGGGAGTCGATTACGTTAAATCCGCAAACAATCCTTGTGATATTCCTTGGCTCTGCCCAGGCTGCCGCTAGGGCAAGGAATATACCGTTCCGGAAAGGGACGTAAGTCGCCGGAAGCCCCACTTTTATCTGTGAGATATGTTCAAACTGAGGCAGAGGCACGGAGGAATCTGTCAGGGCAGACCCTCCGATCTGTTCAAGGTCCACCCGGAAAATATTATGGGGGATATTAAGCAACTTCGCTATTTTCTGTGCCGCCCAAATTTCTACTGTGTGTCTCTGCCCGTAATCAAACGTCAGGGCTGTGGTTTGTTTGTTTCGGTGAAGAGACCAGTACAGAGCTGTCGTGGAGTCGATTCCGCCAGAGAAGAGGACGATGTTTTGTTCCATTTCGGCCAGATCTTCAATGATGATAAAAGAAGGGGCTTTTTTTTGCAAGGCCGCTTTACTTGAGCCTGTTTTCATGCCATACTATGGAACTCAAATTAAACCACATATTTTTCTGAACGAATAGACATCGGATGAATAAAGAAAGACAAGAAAAAAGGGAATCTGTTCAGCTAAATAAGAGATTTGAGCTTTTTTCCCTTTTGAAGAAAAAACAGAATATCACGTTGCGGGATGATCAGTATGATTTTTCCACGCTTTTTGATGCTGCCCATCAATTTCGCAATAACAGATATCGCTTCCGTTTGATCGATACAGGCCGGTTTGATCCGTTTGAGCTGGAATGGCTCGCTATTCATGGAGCTGATCTTTACACTTCTGATGAAACACGATCCAACCTTCATGAGCTGGAACTCATCAGTACCGCCTCAAAAAAGGGGAATACCGTTGTGGCCTTTTTGTTCAGCGGAAAACCGGATACAGAAGGAGAAGATATTTTATCCCTTTCGGACTTGATGAATATAGGAGGCAGCGGTGCGTATTTGCATTTGACCAACAGGCAGCAGGAGCGGGATATCCAGGAGCTTTCTCAATTGGCCTACAGCTGTGCAAAAAGTGGAAGCTGGATGGTTTACTATCATCATGGACCTCTGGATGCATCGCTTTCGGAATTGGGACGTACCGGGGCTTGGATACATATCAGCGATCAGAGTTTAGAGCGGGAAAAAAGTCAGTCCATAATCACAGACATCGTTCTTTCCGCACAGTCGGCTGGCAGCAACTTGATTCTCCATTGGGATAAGGGGGTTAAATTTTCGGTTTTGGATGATATTGTCAAAGCGGGTGCGGTAGTGCTGTTCAAATGCCCCTTGTTTGATTACAAATCTCCGTTGAAGGCTTTGGATAAGGGGGTCCGAAAGAAGAGGCTCGATTTTAGGGCGTATTATCTCCATCCTTCAGTTCTGCCCTAGAAAAAAGAAAGGTTTTGGCAATGGCTGAAAAAATCCCCGATAATGAGGCCTTTGAGGCCCTTCAGAAAATAAAGCGGGCCGAAGATAAGGCCAAAGATATCATCCAGGAAGCACGGGAAAAAACTTCTCTCCAAATTGTCCAGGACGCATATGAGGAAGCCGAGAAGATTAAGATGCAAATTTTAAAAGAAGCCAAAGAAAAAGCTGCTAGAAAGAAAAAGGAAATCATCGAAAGAGCAGAGAAAGAACAAAAAAAGATTCAAAAGGAAACCGACCAAGAAATATCCGAACTCCACCGAAATACCCGCTCCCTGATGCCTAAAGCTGTGGAGAAAATTGGGAAAAAAGTGGAACAATTTTTGCTCAAGGGGGGTCTTTAATCCATGTCCATCGCGGATGTCCAGAGAGTTCATTTTGTGGCCCATTCAGGTTTGAAAAAAACCTTCCTCACCTCTCTTCAGGAAGAAGGGCTTTTGCAGATAGAAAAGGCCAATTTCGCAAATCTGGGACTCAGTACGCCTTTTGCCGAAGTCACACATATTGAACATCAGCTTCACCGGTTGTCCCACGCCTTGGATTATCTTTCCCGATGGGAAAATAGGGGATGGACAGAAAAATTATTTGCTCAGAAGCCGCAGGTATCCAGTCAGGAAAAGAAGGAGATCCTTAACGAGGATTTTACTCCCTTGTTGGACCAGATTGAAAATCTCGAAAAGAAAAAAAATGAGATATTTTCCCATATCCGGTTTTTGGATAAAGAAGTGGAATTTTTACAATCTCTGCTAGGCCTGGAATTGCCTGTCAAGTTGGTAGCGGACACGGATACAACTCAAGTGCTCATGGGCGTTATGACGCTGACTTCTTTTAAAGAATTATTGAGAGAAACAGAAGATGATGCTTTTTGGAGTTGTGTCATATCTAAGGGAAAAAGGAACGTCTGTCTTATTCTTGTTTATTTGAAAAACCAGAGAGAACATTTCCAAAAGCTTCTGAAGGAGAAGACTTTTAATCCGTTGTACTTCACCGAATCCATGCGGGAGAAAGCAGGTGATCAGGATAAAGTCAGGGATGTTATCCAGAAACTTAGAGCTGAAAGATCGCTCAGCGAAAAAAAACGGGATAAACTGGAAGGGGAGGGAGAGCGGTTGATGCTGTTCCGGGAACAGTTGATGCGGATCCATGATGTTTTGCTCAATGAACGAGAAAAATGTCTGTCATCCCGAAATCTTGGTGAAACGGCCAAGGCCTTCTTTCTGGAGGGCTGGATAAAAACCGTCGATATTCCAAGACTCGAGGCCAAACTGATGCCTTACTCTGAGCTGGCCCAGTGCTACTTTCGCCCCCCACTTCCAGAGGAAGATCCCCCGATTATCCTGGAGAATCCCAGGATTGGGAGACCTTTCGAAATCATAACTAAACTTTATGGCCTTCCCAAGGCAGGAACTCTAGATCCCACGCTTTATCTTGCTCCTTTTTTCTTTCTGTTTGTGGGATTGGCCGTTAGCGAGGCCGGGTACGGGCTTCTCGTCGCCCTTTTGAGTTTCCTTTATTTGAAGTTTGCCAAACCGAAGGGAGGATTGCGTCAGTTTTTGATTCTTATGGCTACACTTGGCGTGTCGACTATCATTCTCGGGACGTTGGTTGGAGGTTGGTTCGGGTTTCCGATCCCGAAGCTGATGGTTCTGGATCCCCTCAAGGACCCAGTTTCCTTTCTCATCCTGTCCCTTGCTCTTGGATTCATCCAAGTTTGGTTTGGAACACTTTTAAACGTGATTTCAGGATTCAAGAGCAGAGATTATCTGCACGCCATTTTCGTCCAAGGCGGCTGGTTACTCCTTCTGCCTTCTTTGCTTCTATACGTGTTGGCCAAACAAACTGTTTGGGGGATTCTCGGGCTCGTTGGGGCCGCAGGAATCGTGTTTTTTGCTGCTCCCAGCCGAAATCCTTTGGCGCGTATCTTTGGAGGGCTCTACAACCTGTACGATATCTCTCGATATCTGGCGGATGTTCTTTCCTACTCCCGGCTGCTTGCACTGGGTTTGGCGACCAGTGTTATTGCCATGGTTGTGAATACGCTTTGTCAAGAGGCCCTGGGTATCCCCTGGATTGGGTGGTTTTTTGCCGCCTTTATTTTTGTAGGGGGTCATCTTTTTAATCTGGGAATAAGCTTTCTTGGAGGATTTGTCCATTCCATGCGGCTTCAGTTTGTGGAATTTTTCAGCAAGTTTTTTAAGTCAGGAGGAAAGCCGTTCAAACCATTCGCGTTGGAAAGCAAATACGTCGAATTTATTTAATGCCTGGATTATTCACAAGCCGATCCAACCTGCCCGGTGAGATTGACTTGCCTGAAAGGCAGTGACTGCCGATGATAAGAATGAAAGACTTTGAAAATTTGATTATCTTTAGAATGCATGTCCTGATCGGCGGTTTTTATGAATAATCCAGAAAATAGGAGGTGGCTGAGATGACACTAGGATTAACATTAGCCATACTGGGAGGAGCCCTTGCTGTTATTCTCGGGGGGATTGGTTCAGCGATCGGTGTTGGGCTTGCCGGTCAGGCCTCGAGCGGAGTTATGAGTGAGGACCCTGAAAAATTCGGGAGCCTTCTCTTGCTTGTTGCTCTTCCGGGGACACAAGGAATTTATGGTTTTTTGAGCTCTTTTTTGATCATTTTAAAACTGGGATTGACGGGAGGAACCCTGGCCTCACCATCAGTTTTCCAAGGATGGCAAATTTTGATAGCCGCTCTTCCGGTGGCATTCACCGGTCTCGTATCTGGAATCCATCAGGGGAAAGTCTGTGCTTCGGGCGTTTATATGGTGGCCAAACAGCCCAAAGATTTGATGAAGCCGGTGATCATGGCTGCGCTTGTGGAAACCTATGCTGTCCTTGGCCTGCTCATCACCATCCTCCTTCTCAATGGCATTTCCATATGAGTAAAGTCAAGTTGTGAATCGACAACGATGAGTCTGGAAAAAATATTAAACAAGATCCTGGAAGAGGCCCAGAGAGAAGCCGAGCAGATTGTTCTTGAAAGCCGTCAGAAAGCGGATACGATAAGGCGAGACGCTAAGAAACAGGGCGGGATTCTGGCTAAAACCCTGCTTGAACAGGCTGAAAGGCAGGGGAATCTCGAAGCCAGCCGACTGGTGACCCAGGCCCGCCTCGAGAAAAAAATCAAAGTCCTTGAGTGCAAAAAAGATTTGATCGAAGAGGTTTTGGATAAAACTTTTCGAGAACAAAAGGGAGAAAAAATCGGATTGAAGCGAAAAATAATCCTTAAGGATGGTGAACAGGAGGAGTTTGTTGGTCAAGGAGAACTGAAGGAGGAGCTTAGATCGAGACTGGAAAAAAATATTGCCGAGGTCTTGAAGATATGAGCCGAATTTCCCGGTTGGACTACGCCTATGCTGTTGGGCAAGTCCGTGCCCTGGAGAAAAACCTCATATCCAAACCCGCATTCAGCGAGGCAGCCGGAGAAAAAGACTTCCCTTCCACACTAAAAATCATTTTTGATGAAGGGCAGTTTCATCAGGAAAAAATCGAGATCCAAAACTCAGAACATCTGGATGAGTTTTTATATCGAGAAAAATCCGAATTACATGCTCTTATTTCCAATATTCTCATCGAAAAAGGGATCGAAAATATTATTAGAGGAGTCGATCAGCCTGATAAAGTCCTCTCCTTGTCTCGAGCCTTAGAATATCCTTTTATCACAGATTATTTGCGCCATAAAATTGATCTTGCCAACCTTAAAATTTTCTGTCGGGCTAAATATCTTGAGCTCCCGTACGAAAAAATGGAAAGATTATTGTTGCAGGGAGGATTTGTAGATGTGAGCGTTTTGCTGGGAGGCTTTGATCTTTCTTTCGGAGAAATCGGGGAGAGGCTCCATGCTTCGGGCTACCAATCCGTTTGGATCCAGGCAACGGATGATCTTGTGGAGAAGGAGACTTTTGTTGCCCTTGAAAGGGAATTTGAGAACTTTCTGATGGGCTACCTGAAAAAGGCAAAGTTTATCGTTTTTGGCCCTGAGCCTGTGTTTGCGTATGCCCAGGCAAAAAAAAAAGAATTACAGCTTGTCAGGCTGTTAGGTGTGGGCAAACTCAACCAGATCCCGCCAGAGGTATTGAAAGATAGAATCAGTGAGACCTATGTTTGACGGGCTAAAAAAAGTGGCCGTGATCGGGGAAAAAGACTTGGTGTTTGCCTTCAGGGCTCTGGGGATAAAAACCTATTTTCCCCGCAATTTAGAGAAAGCACGGGAAATCTTAAAAGGTCTAGAACAGGAGAATATTGTCCTTTGTTTTTTACACCAGAGTCTCCTCGAACCCCTCCAGGAAGAGAGGGAAGCCCTGGGGAAAAAGTTAATTCCGGTGGTAGTAGGATTTTCTGATTACAGAAAAATCGCGGATCATCTGGAGAGCACGATAAAAGAAATGGCGGTGAAGGCCACTGGATCTGACGCATTGGTGAAAAGAAGAGGAAACCATGAAACAAGGTAAAATCATTCGTGTTGCCGGACCTCTTGTTGTGGCGTCCGGATGTCTCGGTGCCAAGATGTACGATATGGTAAAAATCGGCGAGCTGGGATTGATCGGGGAGATTATCGAACTTAGAGAGGATTGTGCTTTTATACAGGTATACGAAGACACAACTGGTGTTGGTCCGGAAGAACCTGTTTATTTGACGGGTCGGCCTCTCAGTGTGGAATTGGGACCGGGGCTGGTCAGCTCGATATACGATGGCATCCAGAGACCCCTGGACATAATCAGAGGCAACGAGGGGGACTTTGTTACCAGGGGGGTAGAAGTCCCGGCTCTCGATCGGAAGAAAAAATGGGAATTTTTTCCGTTGGTCCAAAAGGAACAGTCGGTGCAGGCCGGAGATATTCTAGGTGAAATTGAGGAAACTTCTTTGATAAAGCATAAAATCATGGTGCCTCCGGAATATGAGGGAAAGGTAATCGAAATTAAAAAAGGAATGTTTCCCGTTGAAACTGTTGTGGCTAAAATTCAAACAGAGGATCAGATTCACGACGTCAAGATGTTTCAGACTTGGTCCATCCGAAAAAATAGGGAAGTCCGGGAGCGATTGATGCCTGGGGACCCTTTAACCACTGGCCAGAGAGTTCTGGATACGCTGTTTCCGCTGACAAAGGGCGGGACGGCCTGTGTGCCGGGTCCTTTCGGCAGCGGGAAAACAGTTGTTCAACACCAGTTAGCCAAGTGGTCAGATGCCCAGATCATCGTGTTTGTGGCTTGTGGCGAGAGGGGCAATGAGGTTGCGGACCTTTTGCTGAGCTTTCCGGAATTGAAGGATCCCCATTCCGGCTACCCTCTTCTCGAGAGGACGATCATTATCGCCAATACCTCCAATATGCCCGTTGCGGCCAGGGAAGCTTCGATCTACACGGGAATGACCATCGCGGAATATTTCCGGGATATGGGATACTCTGTTGCCTTGATGGCCGATTCGTCCAGCCGGTGGGCAGAGGCCCTGCGGGAGATTTCAGGACGCATGGAGGAAATGCCAGGGGAAGAGGGATATCCTGCCTATCTGGCAAGCCGGATTGCCGAGTTTTACGAGAGGGCCGGCAAAGTGATCTGCCTGGGGTCTGAGGGACGTCAGGGTGCTTTGAGTGTTATCGGGGCGGTCTCTCCCCCAGGAGGAGATCTGTCCGATCCCGTTGTCCAATCCACGCTGAAGGTGGTCAAGGTTTTTTGGGCTCTGGATGATCGATTGGCCAATATGCGGCATTTTCCGGCCATCAACTGGCTCCTCAGCTATTCTTTGTATACCGAAGACATCAAGGAATATTGGAAAGAACAGGTTGCTGAGGATTTTGTTGACCTCCGGCAAACAGCAATGCTCTTGCTGGAGGAGGAGTCGGAACTTCAAGAGATTGCACGGCTTGTGGGAGTGGAGTCCCTTGCTCTGAGAGAACGGCTTGTCCTGGAATCGGCCCGCTCTATCCGAGAGGATTTTCTCCATCAGAATGCCTTTCATCCCCAGGATACTTATACGTCCCTCAGGAAGCAGTACTTGATGCTTCGGACCATCATCCATTTTCACAACTCTGGTATCCAAGCCCTGGAGGATGGGGTAAGTCTTGAGGAAATCGAGGCTTTGGAAGTCAGAGAAAAAATATCTAAAATGAAATTTTTACCTGAAGAGGATGCTGAACTCCTCGATGTCTTCATACAGATAGATAAATCCTTCAAAAATGTATTGAAAGCCATAGAATGAGGGAAAGAATGTATAAAGAGTATTTGACGGTATCCAATATCGTTGGTCCCCTGGTCATCGTCGAAAAAATTCGAGATGTAAAATATGGAGAGCTTGTAGAGATAGAAACAGGAAAAGGGCTGTTGCGGAGGGGCACGGTTTTGGATATCTCGACGGAAAAGGCTGTTGTCCAGGTTTTTGAGGGGACAGTTGGCCTGGATGTGGACAAGTCTCGCGTGAGATTCCTCGGCCGATCCCAGCAGTTGGGTGTTTCAGAGGAAATAATCGGCCGTGTATTTGATGGATCTGGTAAGCCTAAAGACAGAGGGCCTCAAATCATTGCGGATAAAATGCTGGATATCACGGGAGATCCGATAAATCCTCAGGCCCGAGATTATCCCTCCGAATTTATACAAACCGGGATTTCTTCTATCGACGGCATGAACCCCCTGGTTAGAGGGCAAAAACTTCCTCTTTTCTCCGGAAGCGGGCTTCCTCATCCCAGGATTGCGGCACAGATTGCCCGTCAAGCGACTGTTCTGGGCAAGAAAGAACGGTTTGCTGTGGTTTTTGCGGCTATGGGGATTACTTTCGAGGAGGCCAATTTTTTTATCGAGGATTTCCGGAATACCGGGGCTTTGGAAAGGGCCGTTCTGTTTTTGAATCTGGCCAATGAGCCCCCTATCGAAAGAATCGCCACTCCTCGCCTGGCCTTGACCTGTGCAGAATACCTGGCTTTTGAGCTGGATATGCACGTTCTCGTGGTTCTCGTGGATATGACATTTTATGCGGAAGCTTTGCGAGAGATTTCTGCTGCGCGGAAAGAAATTCCGGGGAGAAGAGGATACCCTGGCTATCTTTACACGGATTTAGCCTCGATGTATGAAAGGGCAGGCCGGATTAAGGGCAAAAAAGGATCGATCACCATGATTCCGATCCTGACCATGCCGGAGGATGACAAGACTCATCCGATAGCGGATCTGACGGGTTATATCACAGAAGGACAGATCATGCTCAGCCGGGAATTGCACCGCAAAGGGATTTATCCTCCGATCGATGTCCTCCCCAGCCTCTCGCGGCTGAAAGATAAGGGTATCGGCGAGGAAAAAACGCGGCAGGATCATGCGGATGTGCTGAACCAGCTCTTTGCCTGTTACGCCAGGGGAAAAGAAGCCAGGGAGCTGGCGCTGATCTTGGGAGAAGCCGCTCTTTCGGATATTGACAGGATATATCTGCAGTTTGCGGAGCGTTTTGAGGATGAGTTCGTCAGGCAGAACGAATTTGAATCACGATCTATACTGAATACGCTGGATTTGGGGTGGAAACTGTTGCGCAGCGTACCGCGGCCTGAGTTGAAAAGGATACGGCCCGAATATCTGGATAAATACTACCCTGAGGGAAAATGAGACTTAACGTTAATCCCAACCGGATGGAACTTTTGCGGCTGCGCCGGCGTCTTGTTCTGGCTGAGCGCGGGCATAAGCTCCTCAAGGACAAACTGGAAGAAATTATGAGGCGTTTTTTGGAGATTATGCGCCGCTTGTACGATATTCATTCTGGCGTCAACACAAAGTGGACAAAAATCCTCCTCTCCTTCGGGCTTGTGCGGGGCCGGAGTTCCCGAAAAGAACTGGACCGCATGATTCCAGAAGGGGAGTTTTCTTTGGATATAAAAAAGGAAAAAATCTTCAATCTCTCCATACCGCGTTTTTTTATCAAGGACTGGACGATCTCTGATTATGATCTTTTGAACACGGAAGCAGAATTAGACGTGGGAGTAAAAAAGATGCAGGAAATGATGGAGGATCTGTTGGAGATGGCCCGGCTTTGGAAGTCTGGCGAGCTTCTGAGTCATGAAATCGAGGTCACCCGGCGGCGGGTAAATGCTCTGGAACACATTTTGATTCCCAACATCAAAGAAACCATCCATTACATTTCTAACCGGCTCGAGGAGATGGAGCGGTCCTATCAGGTGCAGCTGATGAGGGTCAAAGAAATCGTCCGCTCCCACTAACCCGCGGATTGTGACCGGTTGCAGATTATCGCTACATTTGTGTATGGTGGGGCGGATTGGCTTGGGGTGGTTAGTCGTAGAGGAGGTATTTTTTGCGCATCTGGAGAAAAGCCTTCTCGTCTTTTTGCAATTCCTTTAACAAATCGGCATAACTGAGAGTGCCCCTGATGTATCTTGCAAGAAGATCGTTGCCGAACATCTGGTTAAGGCTTGACTCATACAAGGTGATCTTCTGGGGATGGATGATAAGAATGGCTTTGATAACCGCAAGCGCAAAATGGAGAGCATAAAATTTATCCTTTTGGATGATATGAACACGTATCCCCTGGCATGTTCGGTTTTCGTATGAAGGATGAAGGGTTTTACCAGGAAGCGAGCGGGGGGTATAGATCAGCGGCTCCAATTTTGCCCCATAGCTTGATCCCCCCTCCAATTTTTTGATGATGGCCGGTGTATCAAACCAAGGCGATCCAAACTGCATAAAGGGATTCCCTGTTCCAAGACCCTGGTTGACAGTGAGGGCGCCAAGCAGTCCAGTTCCGGGATAGATGATGGCTGTTTCAGGAAAGGGTATGTTGGGCGAGGTAGGAATCCAGCGGAGCCCTGTGTCGTCCCAGAAAAAACGGCGGCTCCAGTTTGTCATCCGAATCACATGTAAATCGACCCGGGGAGGAACCCATCCCTCCCCCTTCATCATCAACGCCAGTTCTCCGATTGTTAATCCGTACCTGACAGGTATTGGTGCTGCTCCGATAAAAGATTCGTACTCGGGCTGAAGCAGAGGTCCTTCCACAATTTGTCCTCCTGAAGGATTAGGACGGTCGAGAACATAGATTGATTTCCCAAAATCCGCAGCCGCTTCCATAACGTATTTCAATGTCGTGATGTAAGTGTAAAATCGGGTGCCCACGTCCTGTATATCGTACACAAAGGCATCTATCAACTGAGCCTGTTCCTGGGTCGGCCTTTTGTTTTGTCCGTACAGGCTGAAGATCTTGGTTTTTGCCAAAAAGCTATTTTGGATATCGGCTCCTGCCTCCACTTTTCCTCTGAATCCATGCTCCGGTGTAAAAATGACAAGATGGGAGATTTGCCTTTCTTTAATTGCCTGGATTAACGATTTTCCGTTGGGCAAAACAGATGTTTGATTGCAGACAAGACCCAGCCTTTTTTGATGAAGTCGAGGGAGGATCGTCTGGACAAATATTTCATTCCCGAGATGTGTTCTTTTCTGTGCCGAAAAGGTGGAGCTGGCCGAGAAAAACCCCACCAGACATAACAGCAAGACAAAAAAAGAGAAAGATTTATTTAATTTGGGATGTTGCATCATTCAAATATGGGCCGAGACCTTTATGCTGGAGGATATTCAAAGCTTTTTCTGACGGAACGGCCCTATTCAGCCGGAGAGATTCGAGGATGCGGACAATCGAAAGATTCAACGCAACTGACTGATCCGGTCCTTCTCCTTTACCCTTCATGAAGCGGATTGCATCAAAAAGGACAGCATTGGCCTCGCCATAGGAAATGGGGGTGTGTATACCATTGTGTTTTACCCAGCTCGGCTTTTTGAGGACATCGTTGACATGGGAGAGCAGCAAAGCGGTCGCCCGTCCAATGGATTTCAGGTTTTTGGGATTTAATTCGGTCACTGTATTTCCGATGATTTTTCCGGAGCAGGCCATGATGGCTGCGGAATGGGCATTCATGATGATCTTTAGTGCAGTAAGGCTGTTAATGGCCAGAGGATCATTCTTGAAATTCATCGGGAGGACCACCAAAGCATCCCTTCCATCAGGGTCGAATCCGGGAATTTTCCGGGCCAGTTTGTTTATATCTTTTTGGGATTTTTGGGTGATAAAAAAAATGGCTGTTCTGGCCCCCTTTTCAACAAACCGGCTCACAAATTCAAATAAATGGGATTTTTTATCCTTCAACTGAATTTCTTCCGGGCTGATAACCACAAGAACTCCAAGATCTCCTTTTTGGATAGCCCGATTCCTGAGGTTGAAATCTGAAAAAGAAAAATCATAAAGAAACTGTTGATCATCCTCAGCGTTTTTGATATTTTTTTCTGCTGCTTGAAGAAGGTCAGAATTAGTAGCTTCTTGTTGGATTCGATTTTTGTATGATGAAGGAGAGAGTCCGCGAAACGGCCTTCCCAGGATCATCGCCCATGCTTCTTCCTGATTGGACCGAGGCGCCCAGACCTGTATTCGGGATTTTCTTGGCTCTGTTTTGACCGTATCCAGAGGCCAGAGATGGAACGCCTGCCCTCGTTCAGCACAGTCATTGAAAACTGTGCTAAAGCCTTTGAGGGCCGAATAAGTCGTAAAGTGTTCATCACGGTAAGTTTTTTCCGCAATAGCGGTGAACTTTGCGATGGCTGGAACGATCTTTTTTACATTTCTCAGAATTTCAGCAAATTCCCCCAATTTCTCAGCAAAAACGACAAGCTTTTTGAAGCCCAATTTGGTCATTTCCTTGTTCGAAAGAAATCGGCGCAGGGTGCGATCGAGAGCGGCCTGAAGAATCTGTGCAATCAGGAAAGTATCGATCGTTGCAGCCTGCATCCATGTTTGGCCGGCTATGGCCTGGGGCCCTGTCGTGCAATTGATTTTTGAGATGCCAGGCTCTTCCAGCACCGCGCGGCATCGGTTGAACGGACGAAGTGTTTCTTCAGGGTTGTTGAAGAAAAAGAAAAGTTTTTTTTTGGTTTTTTCCGCCTCATACGGATACCGTCTTGTCCATTGATCCAGTGCTTCATAAATGGTGCCGATGACCGCTGGAGATTCCCCGCTTGCCGTCACACAAAAAACCACATCTCCGGGTTCGATTCCTCTTTCTTCGAGCTGGAGACGACCCGTAACCATCAGATCTTCCCATCCCTCTAAGGGGCTGATGAGTGACCGGTCAGCACCGGGCATTTCGCCGATAAAACGGTTTTCGATCGAATTGCCCACTTTGAGACCAACCTTTGTCCAGATCTTTTTTCTTGCTTGAAGGTCATTCCAGAAAGGACGCCAGAGGGAACTTTCCATCCATTTGGTCCACCGTCCGGTTTCCTGGCATCCAAACACATAGATTTTGTGTCCGGATATGATGGCCTCCTCGACAGCCTGGATGGCTTGCTCCAAAACCTGGCTGTTCCGGTCGAGAGACATCAGTTTGATGGAAATATCTTCGTCTGCCGTGAATAACATCCGAAGTCCAGATTCCATGTCTTGAGCAATGCGGCTGCTCAATTTCCAGGTTTTGGAATGACGCTGCTCTGTGATGAGGGTGTGAAGCTGATAGGATGTTTTTGTCTGCACATAGTCTATTGATTCGGGAGAAGGAATGAGGTCCAAGAGTTTTAGCAAGGTGGATTTTTTTTCGCTTGTAGTCTGGCTCTCCTGAAATACAGCCCGATTTTTTGAGGGAAGAGAATCAGCAAAGAGAACAAATAGGAAAAGGAAAATAAGAAACGGTGGTGTAAATTTTTTTCGCATCCTCGCAGGTACTTTTTTTCTGATTTTTATCCGTATTGATGCTTGTCGTCTATGATATCGTTTTTCTGCCACTCCTCGACCCAATCGCTCACGTTAAAAACGGCAAATTTTCCTTCCTTTGTCGAGCAAATAACGCGTTTGAGACCGGCGTTGATGAGCATCTTTTTGCAGATAAAGCAGGGAAAAGCATTAATGGGTCCCTTTTTTCCTGGGGTGCTGCCGTAGAGATAAATGTCCCCCCCGAGCAAACTGACCCCTGCGCGAGCTGCATTGATGATTGCATTCTGTTCGGCATGAACGCTCCGGCAAAGCTCATAGCGCTGACCGTGAGGAATTTTTAACTTGTTCCTGAGGCAGAAGCCATGTTCAAGGCTGTCTTTTGTTTTTCTTGGAGCCCCGGCATACCCTGTGCTGATAATTTGATCATCACGTATGATTATGGCTCCGATGACCCGGCGGAAGCACGTGCTGTGAAGGGAAACCTCCCTTGCGATGTTTAAATAGTATTCATCCTTGGATTTTCTTTTGGACGTCATAGGAATTCCTCCAGTTTTTTTTCCAGTTCCTCGAGAGTGCCGTCATTGATTATCGTTTTGTCTGCCATGTCCATACAGGTGCGAAGCTGTTGACTTTTCTCTTCTGTCCCCATTTCTTTGGCTTCCTTGGCCAGGAATTCCTTAAGGCTCGAGGCCGATTCTTCCCTCCCCCTTTTTTTGACCCTTTCGAATCGAATTTCTGCCGGAGCATCAATGGCCAGAAGGCGAAAATTTCCCTGTTTTTGAAAAAACTCAATTTCTTTGGGATTGCGGATGCTGTCTATAACTGTTTTCCGTGTGATTTTTTTTGTAACCAGGCGGGCCAGAATGTCTGGCGTGGATTGTTTCCGCATCCTGTTTCCCATCCGGATCAGATTGTTGCGCGTTATCTTTTCCTTTTTTTTCTGCAGTTCCTCGCGGATCACGTCGGATAGGGATAAATAATCATAACCGTTTTTGGTAAAAAATAATGCCGCTTCTCCCTTTCCTGAGCCGTTTGTTCCTGTTAAACCGATGAGGCGAATCTTTTTAATCATATGTCCTCTGGAAGCATGCGGTGAACATACCACATAAAAAAAGATTTGGTCAATAAAAAAGGAAATCGAATAATTTTGGCTGCTATCATGAATTCATTTTTATGAAATTAGCCAGATGCTTCCCTGGAGTATCCTTAATTCGTCCGCGATCTCCTGGGCATAGCAGACGCGCTCGATCGATCCACAGCTCTGAGTGCTGTTCATGAAATCCGCCCATATTGCTCTGCGGGCAGCCCTTTCAAGATCGGCATCTGCGCAGACCACCATGGGATCTTTTCTCTTCCCATTCTATCCGGCGAGGTCGTTTTTTGTATCTTCTTTTTTCTTTTTTCCTTTTCTCTTGCCAAAAACGAAGGCAATTAGAATACTCAGGCCATACAAGGCAAGCATCGGGAAAGCGATGATGCTCTGGGTCATCCAATCCGGCGTTGGCGTTATAATAGCGGCTATAACAAACACCACGAGCACGGCATACTTGAAGTTTTTTATCATCCATTTTGCGGTAAGAATTCCCATACGGGAGAGGAAAAAGGACAGAGTGGGCATTTCGAACACTATGGCAATACCTAATAGGACCCGGAATGCTAAGCTGAAATAATCATTTGCAGTGATGACGGGTTCAAACTCGGCACCCATGCTGAGGAAGAACCGGCAGGCAAACGGAAAAACGACGAAATACCCGAAAACGGCACCTGCAGCAAAAAAGACGGTTGTGAATAACACAAACGGGATAACATATTTTTTTTCTTTCTTGTAAAGACCTGGGGAGATAAACATCCAAATCTGGAAAAAGATAAACGGCGAACTGAGGAATAGAGAAGCAAGAAAGGAGACTTTGATATAAAGCATGAAAGGAGCCGTGAGCTTTATAAAGCTGAGTTTTGTCCCCTCGGGAAGATACCGGGTGACTGGCACAGCCAGGATGGCGAACAGGCTCTTATGGAAAAACCATGCGGGGATAATGCCGATGAACAGAGCGATGAAAGAATAAAAAAGGCGCTTTCTGAGGTCTTCGAGATGTTCGAGGAAGGTCATCTCGTTAGGAGATTTTTTTCCCTTCCTCATCCTCTCCTACTTGTTTATTGATTTCGTCTTTGATATCTTTGAATTCCTCAGCGTGGATCTCTTCCTCGATTTTTTCTTTGATCTCGTCAGAAGTCTTGCGGAATTCTCGAAGGGCTTTGCCTATGGATCTGCCGACTTCAGGGAGTTTTTTAGGGCCAAAGACAAGAAGGGCTATAACTAGTATAACCAAAAGTTCCGGGAATCCAATATTTCCGAACATTGTCTTAATTCATTTGATTCGAGAATGATAAGAAACTATAGCCTGTCAGGGACTATAAGTCAATACCTCTGGACAATTCCTCTGGGGTCTGCTATGATAATTGTTCATTAAAAACTATGAAACACAAGGGATTTATCTTCGTCATATTGTTTTTTGCGCTCGTTTCTGCCCCCGCCTGGGAAGAAGATGTCTGGACCCTCTCTATGAACAAAATTTCTGCGATCGTCAACTTGATCGACCAGAATTATTTTGAAGATGTGGATCATGAGGAGCTTGCTTTTTCTTCGATAAAGGGGATGCTTCAGACATTGGATCCCCATTCCTATTTCTTGGATCCCCGCCATTTTGACAGGGTCAGAGAGGAATACAAAGGCAAATATTACGGATTGGGCATCTTGATTCAGAAGCAGGGGAAGCGCCTGGTTGTGATTTCGCCGGTCGAGGGAGGGCCAGCCTACAGGCTGGGAATCCGCTCCGGGGATGTCATTTCTCATATTGAGGGAGAAACGACAGAACCGATTACTTCCACCGAGGCCATGATGAGGCTGCGCGGCCCAAAAGATACCGAAGTGACCATCACGATCGTTCGCGAGGGATGGGATGATCCGTTTGATGTGACGATTGTGCGTGAAGAGATTTCCCTTTACAGCGTTCAGTATGCCTTCCTCCTTCAGGACAATATCGGTTATATCCGCATCCGGAATTTTGCCGAGACCACAACGAGGGAATTCGAAGAAAAGATGGAATTTTTGCGCAAGCAGGGGATGGAAAAACTCATACTGGATCTCCGGAATAACGGCGGGGGAACGTTTGTCCAGTCGATCGAGCTATCCGATGAATTTTTGGCAAAAGGGACGCTGGTTGTTTCCATTAAAGGCAGGAATCGGTACCTGGATAGAAAGTATCTTGCGGAGAAGGATGACCAGTACGAAAAAATCCCGCTGGTAATTCTGATCGATGGGGCGAGTGCCAGTGCGCCGGAGATCCTGAGCGGGGCGGTCAAAGACAATGATCGAGGATTGATCGTCGGCCAAGATTCCTGGGGAAAGGGTCTGGTCCAGACCATTGTTCCGCTGGCTCCCAATGCTGCAGTGGCCCTGACAACAGCCAGATACTACACGCCCAGCGGCCGCTCCATCCAGAGAGATTATTCCAACTTCGAGGACTATTACATTTACAGAAAAGAAACCCCGGAGGATCAGAGGGAAGTCACCTATACGGCGGGAGGAAGAAAAGTTCTCGGACAGGGAGGAATCACGCCAGACTATGAGGTCAAGGTCTCGTTTAACAGATTGGTTTATGATCTCTTGGTAAAAGGAAATTTCTTTGCTTATGCCAAAAAGTTTGTTGAAAAAAAGAGGCCTGTCTCTAAGAATTATTTTTTTCCTGATGACAATCAGACAATGGGAAAAAGTCCCTCACAAAAAGTCATCGACAGGGATTTCACCGTTGATTCAGATATAATCGATGATTTTAGAGCAGCTCTTAGAGAAGAAAAAGTTGCGTTTGAAGAAGAAAAATTCGCGGAAGCCAGGAAAGAAATAAAAAGAGAGCTGGAAAGGGAAATCCATTCCGCCCTGTGGGGAATCGAGATGGGAATTAAAGCTTACCGGAAGACAGACCCCGTCGTGCAGAAGGCCCTCGAAGTGTTTCCAGAAGCCGAGGCGCTCGTGAAACGAAAAAACCCTTAACCTGCTGATACCATCATTCATTCTCAATAATTTTGGTTTTAGAATTTGTCTTTATTGTTATCCCCCAGCTCTTATCATATACACGAACCGGCTTGACTCACAAATAATCCAGGCCAACGTTTTTCACCTCCTTATTCCCACGTCTGTTTAACTGTTATGGAAATGTTGATATAATGAAACGACATATCGAATCATCCGGAGGAGATGGATATGAAGATTGCATTGGCTTCTGATCACGCTGGTTTTAACCTCAAAAAGGGAGTTTTGGACTATCTTGATCAGGAGGGAGTGAAGTATAAGGATTTTGGCTGTGGTCCGGATGAGAGGGTGGATTATGTGGACTATGGCAAAAAAGCCATCCAGTCGGTTTTATCCGGAGATTGCGACCGGGCCATCCTTTTTTGTGGGACAGGGCTTGGAATGGCCATTGTGGCCAACAAATTTAAAGGCATTAGGGCTACTCCCTGCTGGGGAGAGTACGTGACAGAAGTCTGCCGAAGTCATAATGATTCGAACTGTCTAACGCTTGGAGGAAGGGTTTTGCCTCTGGCTGAAGCCCTCCATTATGTCGAGATCTGGCTGGAGACAGAGTACGAGGGAGGGAGGCATCAAAAAAGACTCGATAAAATTGCGGCAATAGAAAAAGAGAATTTTAAATCATAAAGAGAGGGAAAATATCATGTCGTCTTTCCAAAAAAAAATTCAGTCCTTATCCCAGAGAATTATCCGTAACAATGTGTGGAGGCAGAGGGAATCCATAAACCTGATTCCGTCTGAATCCACCCCTTCCCTATTGGTCAAGATGTGCGAAATATCCGATCCTGCCGGCAGGTACGCCGAACATAGGACCATGAAAGGGCAGGAGATTTATTTTTATCAGGGGACGGACTTCATCAGAGACATCGAAATGGAGGCCCAGGAGGAACTGGGGCGTTTTTTTGGGTGTTCGGAAGTGGAGCTTCGCCCTGTCAGCGGGCAGATGGCGAATGAGGTTGTGTTCAAAGGCATGGTTCGCTTCCTCAACCGCGGCCGTCCCGATGGTCAGCCTATGCGCAAAATGAGATTGGTCATGAACAATGCTTTGAACAGAGGGGGACACCTCAGTTCTCAACCCATGGGAGCGCTGTTTAATTTTGTGGATGAAGACCCGGGAACAGGGAAAGAAAAGGTTGTTAACTTTCCTGTCCTTGAAAAAAATCCCTATAAACCCGATCCTGAGAGGCTGGCCGAACTTATTGATCTGCATAAACCCGAGCTTATCATTTTCGGAAAGAGCATGTTTATTTATCAAGAGCCGATCCAGTTTGTGGCTGACTTTGTCAAAGATTGGGATCCCCGGCCGGTCATCATGTATGATATGGCCCACGTTCTGGGGTTGTACGGGGCTTTTCAAGAACCGTTTGTCGAGGGCGCAGATGTCATCACGGGAAGCACCCACAAGACATTTTTTGGCCCCCAGCGCGGGCTGGTGGCCGGGAATTTTCCCAAGGGTTCCCGATTTCGAAAACTCTGGCTGGATATCAAAAGCCGGGCTTTTCCCGGCTCAACCAGCAATCATCATCTGGGAACACTTCTCGCTCTTTTGATGGCCACCTACGAGATGAATCAATTCAAGAAGGAGTACCAGATTCAGGTTCGAGCGAATGCCAAAGCTTATGCTGGAGCATTGAAGGAAAAAGGAATTCCTGTTGAGGGAGACGAGAAGGACGGATTTACCCAGACTCATCAAGTTCTTATCCGTATCAACAAATATGGAAACGGGATGGATGTTGCCAGAAAATTAGAGGAGAACAACATTTTGACCAATTATCAGGCGCTGCCTGATGATGAAACATTCCTCGAGCCAAGTGGAATCCGGATGGGCGTGCAGGAGATGACCCGGTTTGGGATGTCAGAGGAGGATTTTGGTGTTCTTGCGGAGTTTGTAGCCGATGTGATCCTGAATAACCGGGATGTCAAAGAAAAAGTGAAGGTTTTCCGCAAAAATTTTCTGGAGATGAAATACTGCCTTCCGGCACAGGAAGCCCTTCCTGCTGCAGCCGCAATATTCCAGAGTATTTTTTCCTATCCTGGATTTGGCGATATGTTCATCAAATCCCTTGAAAACGGTGTAATAAATCCCGAAGAAGTGAGGTGATATGAAAATATTAATCATCGGTTCCGGAGGGCGAGAACATGCCTTGGGCTGGAAAATATGCCAGAGCCCGTTGGTAAAAAAACTCTACTGTGCGCCAGGAAACGCAGGAACCCAGAACATCGCTGAAAATGTCGCGATAAGCCCCAAGGATATCCAGGGGCTTGTGGATTTTGCGGCCAAAGAAAAAATAGATTTGACCGTCGTTGGGCCGGAAGTTCCGTTGACTTTGGGAATCGTGGATGAATTCGAGAAGCGGAAGCTGAAGATATTTGGACCGAACAAAAATGCGGCAGAACTGGAAGGAAGCAAAGTGTTTGCCAAACAGTTTATGGAGCGGCATAGGATTCCCACCGGAAAATTCGAAATTGCCGATTCCGCCGAGCAGGCCAAAAAAATCGTAGGATCGGGAAAATTTTCCTATCCTCTGGTGGTTAAGGCCGACGGATTGGCGGCCGGAAAGGGAGTAATCCTATGCCGAAATTCAAAACGGGCTGAAGAAGCCATCAACACCATCATGCTGGAGAAAAAATTTGGGGAAGCAGGAAATAAAGTCGTGATTGAAGAATTCCTGGCCGGCAAAGAAGCCTCGTTCATCGTGATTTCCGACGGTGTAAAGATCCTGCCTCTCGTGACCACCATGGACCATAAAGCCGTATACGATGGGGACAAAGGTCCAAACACAGGAGGCATGGGAGCGATATCGCCTTCCCCGTTTATCGGTCAAAATATGTTTGATGATATCGTGACCAGCATCGTTTTTCCGACGATTACCCGGATGCTGGAGGAAGGGCGGGAGTTTAAGGGTGTCCTGTATGTGGGGTTGATGCTGACTGAGGAGGGTCCGAAAGTGCTGGAATACAACTGCCGTTTCGGCGACCCGGAAACTCAGCCGCAAATATTGAGGATGAAAGGAGATTTGGTGGAGGTACTTATTGCGGCGGTCGAAGGCAATGTGCTCGAGAAGGAGATCGAGTGGAGCCCCGATGCTGCGGCCTGCGTGGTGGCTGCTTCGGGTGGATATCCGATTAAATATGAGAAGGGAAAAGTGATCGAAGGGCTGGAAGAGGCGGAGTCCTTTCCCGGTATCCAAATATTTCATGCGGGCACACGCTTTGAAAACGGGCAGTACTACACGAACGGAGGACGAGTGCTCAATGTGTGTGCATCCGAGAAGACACTGAAGGAATCCATGGATAAAATTTACCGGGCTCTCTCCCGAATCTATTTTGAGGCCATGCACTGGCGCCGTGATATCGGAGCTCTAAGGGAGGAAGAATGAAAATCGGAATTTTTTTAGGGAGTGATTCAGACTTCCCGATTGTTGAAAATGCCATCCAATTGATGAAAAAATTCGACGTAGAATTTGGGCTCGAAGTGACATCGGCCCATCGCTCTCCGGAACGAACAAAAAGATTGATTCATAATTATGAGGAGAGGGGAGCGCGTATTTTTATTGTGCTGGCAGGCAAAGCGGCTCACCTGGCAGGCGTTGTGGCCTCGCACACCACACGACCTGTTATCGGCGTTCCGGTTGGGGGATCGGGATTGGGCGGTCTGGATGCCCTGCTTTCCACGTCCCAGATGCCCAAGGGGATACCTGTGGCCTGCATGGGAATCGGAAAGTCGGGCGCTTCGAATGCGGCTCTTCTGGCCATCCAGATTTTGGCATTGAAAGATCCCTCCCTGGAGGAAAAACTGAAGGACTACCGGTCACAAATAGCCGAGGATGTGGAGGCCGCCTCTAAAAAAATCCAGGATAAGCTGTGACCTCGTTTACTATCCAGAGCTTTGGATGCCGGGTTAACCAGGCCGAAGCTTTTTCATGGGCTGATACATTACAGAGCAAAGGCCTGGTCTACCTATCCGATTCACTGCAAAGTGACATCATCCTGGTGAACACCTGCACCCTTACCAGCCGAGCCGATAGAGATGTGCGACACTTTTTAGCGAAGCTTGCCAGGGTCAATCCCGGAGCTCGGTTGGTGCTGACCGGATGTTATTCCGAACGATTTCTCGAAGAGTTTCAAAGGGATCCTCAAGTGTGGCAGGTTTTACGGAATGAGGAAAAGGAAGATTTGCCGGAAATGATTCTGGCTGGGTTGGAATCTACGACGAAAACCGATATAAAACCCTTTCGGTCCCGCGCTCTGGTCAAGATTCAGGACGGCTGTGATTTCCGGTGCAGTTTTTGTATCATTCCGGAGGTGAGAGGCAAAAGTGTGAGCTTGCCCAGAGAAAAAATCCTATCACAGGTCCGGGAATTCATAAATCAGGGTTATAAGGAGATTGTTCTCACAGGTATTCATCTCTGTTCGTATGGAAAGGAACGGCCGAACAAAGATTCCCTGGTGAATTTGCTCCAGAGTATTGAAAATATAGAAGGCCTGGGACGGATAAGGCTGAGTTCTCTGGACCCCCGATTCCTCGACCTGAAATTGCGTGATGTCATCACGCACAGTCCGAAAATTTGCCCGCATTTCCATATCTCACTGCAGCACGGCTCCGACGATGTCCTCCGCCGCATGGGGCGCAAGATCAAAGTGACAGAATACAAGCGCATACTGGATGACCTGCAACAGAAAAGCCGGGGCGTTTCATTAGGAGCCGATCTTATCGCTGGATTTCCGGGAGAAACAGAAGTGGATTTTGAAAAGATGTATAACTTCCTGGAAAACTCTCCGTTAACTTATTTTCATGTGTTTTCCTATTCCCCGCGGCCGGGCACGCCAGCCTCCTGCTGGAAACAGGTGAATGAGAGAACAAAAAAGGAGAGGGCAACACGTTTGAGAGAACTGTCCAGAAAGAAAAACAAAGACTTCCGTCAGGGATTGATTGGAGGTCTGTGGGATGGAATCGTTATAAAGCGGGGGAGCGGAATTGCTCATATCTTAACGTCAAACTATGTGCCGGTTCATGTGCCTTCCTGTTCTGTCAAAGAAAGGGATCACGTTCAAGTCAAGATTACCCGGGTCATTGGGAACGTAACCCAAGGACAGGTCATTGAATAGAGGCTGATGGGAAAAATCATCCGTCTCCCCAAAGAAATTGCCCGGAAAATAGCGGCAGGAGAGGTTATCGAAAGACCCTTTTCTGTTGTCAAAGAGCTTATAGAGAATTCCCTTGATGCGGGTTCCTCGGAAATAAAGATCGATGTGCTAAAAGGCGGAAAACGGCTTATAAAAGTATCGGACAATGGACATGGGATGAGCCGGGAGGATGCACGTATCTGTTTTGAAGGGCATTCCACGAGCAAACTTGCGCATGAGGAGGACCTGGAAAGGATTTCGACTCTGGGTTTTAGGGGAGAAGCCCTGCCCAGTATCTCTGCCGTGTCCCGCGTTTCCCTTAAGACGTCGGATGGAATGGACGAAAGCGGGACCCGGATTGTGCGAGAAGGGGAGAAAATGCTTGTGTGTGAGGATGTAGCCTTCCCGAAGGGGACGAGCATCGAAGTGAAGGATTTGTTCTTCAACCTTCCGGCAAGGCAAAAGTTTCTGCGCTCGGATAGAGCCGAACTCTCCCGGGTCATCAGATTCTTGACGCAAATCACTCTATCCTTTCCTCGCGTGAGATTTTCTCTGCAGCACGGCAGCAGGCGCGTGTTTGATTATCCGGTTGTTCCGAGCCTCAAGGAAAGGCTCTATCAGATTTACGGGAAAGAGGTCTTGGAAAATCTCATGGAAATTGCGTATGAAGAGGACGGGCGGCGCATTCATGGGTTTGCCTCTTGTCCCCCTACAGGGCGAAAGGACCGCAGGCACCAGATGTTCTATGTGAATAATCGTTTGATAAAAGACAGAATGCTCCAGGCGGCATTGAATCAGAGCTTTAAGGGATATACAGAGAAAGATCGGTTTGCCGAGGCTTTTTTATTCTTGATTCTTCCTTACTCGGAGGTCGATGTTAATGTCCATCCCACCAAAGCTGAAATTCGGTTTAAAGACTCCCAGCCGGTTTTTTACCTCGTTCGAGCGGCTATAAACCGGGCCATATCCGGGGAAATAGGAATTAAGGAAATTTATCCTGTTCAGCCGGAAATCCGGAAAATTAGACATGTTGATGAGAAACATCAGCCGTCCCTCATGAAATTTCCCGTAAATGCGGAAATGAGGACAGGGAAATCTTTCGGGCCAGAAACGAAAAAAGAAACAGGATATCCGCGTGTTTTAGGGCAGTATCTGGATACGTATATTGTTGCTTCATCTGAGGAAGGAATCCTGATTATCGACCAGCACAATGCCCATGAGAGGGTGCTGTACGAGAGATATACAGAGATCGATAAAAAAAAGGGGTGGCCTGGGAAGAGACCGCTTCTCCCAATGGTTTTTGACCTTTCGGTTTCTCAGGTCCTTAGTTTCGAAGATAACCAGGGATTGCTTGAAGAAGTCGGATTTCGGGCGGAAAACATGGGCGGGCGGAGTTTTGTCCTCAAAAGGTATCCGGATATTTTCAAGGAAGAGGAAGCCAAGCAGGTTTTTTTTTCCCTTATTGAGGAGATGAAAGAAGATAAGGTTCAGGATAGGAAAGGAGCGTTGATCGCGACTTTGGCGTGCAAGTCGGCTGTTAAGGCAGGTCAATCTCTGGCTTTCGAAAAAATGAACTACCTTGTGGAGGAATTGTTCCAAACGACAAATCCCTCTCTTTGCCCACACAGGAGACCCATCGTCCTCAAAATCGGCAGGGGGCAGATAGAAAAAGAGATCAAGAGAAAATAGTATTAACCTGGATAATTCATAAATTATCCAGGTTACTCTGAATTATTCATGCAAGAGCATAAAATCAGGGACATATTACCGGAAATTCGGGACATGTACCGATTTTTTCAAAATCGGTAACGTGTCCCCTACATTTCCGGTACAAATACTAATAATTATAGTATAATTTCCATGTTTCCATTTTTTGTAAAAAATATAATATAATGATTTGCCAATCCCGTAGAGGGTTGATTGTTCAAACCCCTTTGCGATTAAGTTTTTGCCGGGGAGTGGCGCAGCCTGGTTAGCGCGCCTGCCTTGGGAGCAGGAGGTCGGCGGTTCGAATCCGCTCTCCCCGATTGTAACTCCGGTGTTGGGTTGAAAAATAGTGGGCTTTGCGCTATAGTTGGAAAGCTGAAATCATGCCACGCGCCAGTAGCTCAGGTGGATAGAGCAGCTGCCTTCTAAGCAGCAGGTCGGGAGTTCGAATCTCTCCTGGCGTGCCAGTTCATCCCTTTATTTTGCAACATACCTGTCCTGTGAGAACTGTGTTATTTTACAGGATTTTTATGTCTGATAATGGCCTTTTCCTCCGACTAATATAAAGCGAGTAACAAAAAATGTCATTTTTGCTGCTTTCTATACATAAAGTGTCCTCTTTGTGAAAGAAAGGTATAGCCTTTGAGGGTGAGACAATTTTTGTAAAAATCACCTCGCCATTCCTCCCATCAGGTGATTGACGCTGTGTGCTGTCTCTGAGAATATAATGGGCGTTTGTTTATAAATTATGACTTTAAAAACAAGTGTATCGCGAGGAAGAGAAAAATTGTTAGTTCCATTCGTCCTTGTTTATGGAGAACACGTATTGACAAAAAGTGTCAATTTACCTAACGTGGAAGCTCGACAGAACCTTTATTTTTAAGGAGAACTTATGGGATCCAATCTAGGCGAACTTCTTATTCAGGAGAAGCTGCTCGATGCGGAACAGTTGAAAAGCGCACTTGATTTTCATAAGAAGAATGATGTGGGGATAGGATCGGCTATCATCAGCTTGGGGTATCTATCCGAAGAAGAAATGGCCCAAGCCCTCAGCCGGCAACTTGGATATCCTTATATAAACCTGGACCAGTTCGAAGTTTATCCCGATGTCATCAGCCTTATCCCGCTTGAAATAGCCAAAAAGTATCTGATCATGCCAATTCACCGCATACGATCGTTTTTGACCCTGGCAATGGTCGATCCCACCGACCTCGGCATCATTGAAGATATAAGGTTCCGGACGGGACTGAGCATTCAACCTGTAATCGCTTCAGAATCAGGCATCATGACTGCCATCTCCAAGTATTATGGATCATCCGACGCCCTGCGCGTGAAGGAGATCGTTGATGAAATCGAGCAGGCAGAGGATACCAGCGTTAACATCATCGAAGAAGAGGAAGAGGACTATGATATAGAAGAGCTGGTCCACTCCACCGAAGAAGCCCCAATTATCACTCTTGTCAACACTATTTTTATCGATGCCATAAAAAAGGGGGCCAGTGATGTCCACTTCGAGCCTTACGAAAAAAACTTCCGCGTGAGATACCGTCTGGATGGGACCCTGCATGAGATGATGAATCTTGCTCTCAAATTTAAAAATCCTGTCACATCCCGTGTGAAGATTCTTTCCAATATGGATATTGCTGAAAAAAGACTGCCGCAGGATGGCCGGATCAAGATGAGAGTGAAACTGGAAAACGGTGACCGAAAAGATGTCGATATGCGTGTCTCGAGCGTCCCCGCTGTCTTTGGGGAGAAAGTCGTGGTCCGGATTCTCGATAGAGCCATGCTGCAGTTGGATATGACTAAATTAGGATTTGAAGAAGAATCCCTGGATGTATTCAAAGGCATGATTGTTAGGCCCTGGGGTATCATCCTCGTGACGGGACCCACAGGAAGCGGGAAAACAAACACCCTGTATTCAGCCATTTCCAACCTGAACTCGATGGAAAAAAACATCATGACGGCAGAAGACCCTGTCGAGTTTTACATGCCTGGAATAAACCAGGTAAACATCAAAGATGAGATCGGTTTGAATTTTGCCAAATCACTCCGGAGTTTTTTACGTCAGGACCCGGATATCATGCTTGTCGGTGAAATGAGAGATTTTGAAACGGTGGACATCGCCATTAAAGCCGCGCTGACAGGGCATCTGGTTTTTTCCACCGTCCATACCAACGATGCAGCCAGCACCATCCTCCGGCTGGTCAACATGGATATCGAACCCTTTTTGATCGCCGATTCGGTCGTTCTGATCGTAGCACAAAGGCTTGTTCGAAGATTGTGCAAGGATTGTTGCACGCGCCACAACCTGACTCCAGACGCCCTCATGGATATCGGATTCTCCAAGCAAGAGTCCTCAAAAGTAAAAGTCTACAAACCGGCCGGGTGCGATAATTGCCACAACACAGGGTATAAAGGAAGAATCGGCTTGTTCGAGGTAATGGAAGTTACCGATGATATCAAAGATTTAATACTGTCCCGGGCTCAGTCCAAAGAAATAAAGAAAGAAGCCATGGAAAACGGGATGACGACGTTGAGAAAGAGCGGCCTGAAAAAGATTATGGAAGGAGTCACTTCTGTCGAAGAAGTGTTAAGAGAAACAATCAAAGATTCGGAGGTTTAATATGGGAATTACGATTCAAGAATTGCTAAAATTGGCCGTTGAAAAAGACGCCAGCGATTTGCATATCACAACGCATATTCCCCCTCGAGTGAGGGTTAACGGAACATTGGTTTCGCTTGATTACCCTCCCCTTACACCTTCTGAGAGCAAGAACATCATTTACAGCCTTTTGACAGACAGACAGAAAAAACAGTTCGAGGAAAAGATGGAGTTGGACTTTTCTTTCGGGATTAAGGACATGGGGCGTTTTCGCGGGAATGTGTTTATGCAGAAAGGCGCTGTTGCAGCGGCCTTCCGTCGGTTCCTTCCGATTATGTGGAGTTTCTCACAGTTGGGCATTCCCCAGAGATTGGCAAAGCTGTGTTATATACCCCGGGGTTTAGTCCTCGTAACAGGACCTACAGGATGTGGGAAGTCCACAACTCTGGCTTGTTTGATCGACCATGTCAATAAGGAAAGAAGCGTCCATATCGTCACGATTGAAGACCCGATCGAGTATTATATCACGCCCAAAAAAGCTATCGTCAACCAGAGAGAATTGTTGGTAGATACTCTTTCCTATCCGAATGCTTTGCGCTCAGTTTTAAGGGAAGATCCGGATGTTGTTCTTGTCGGTGAGATGAGAGATTTGGAGACGGTCGAAGCCACCCTGCGCGTGGCCGAAACAGGCCATCTGACCTTTTCTACCCTGCACACAAATTCTGCGGCTGAAACGGTCTCGAGAATCGTCGATATCTTCCCCTCCCAGTACCAGGCCCAGGTCAGGATCATGCTCTCGATGAGTTTGGAAGCAGTGATCACCCAATCGCTCCTTCCGCGGGCGGACGGCAGAGGCCGGGTTCTGGCCATGGAAATTCTTATCCCGAATCCCGCCATCCGGAATTTGATTCGTGAAAATAAAATTCATCAGATCTATTCGGCCATGCAGATGGGGCAAGAAAAATTTGGAATGCAGACCTTTAATCAATCCCTGGCCAGTCTGTATTTTAAAAAAGCCATCTCTCTTGAGACGGCCATGAATGTGTCCTCTAAGCCTGAGGAATTAACCGATATCATCCAACGGAGGGAAGGGCTCAAGGTGACTTCTGCCAACTTTACTCCGAATCAAATGAGAAAATAGAAAGGGGTTTAACATGCCTACATTTCAATGGAAAGGGAAAAACCGCTACGGCGACGTTGTCGGGGGAGTCCGCGTGGCCCGCAGCGTGGATGACTTATCAAAAGCCCTGCAACGGGAACAGATAACGGTTATGGATATCTCCACTGCCAGAAAAAAAATAGAAATTCCTTTTCTCCAGAGGCAAAAAGTCAAAGTGAAAGATTTGTCCATCTATAGTCGGCAGCTCTCTGTGTTGATAGATGCTGAACTTCCTCTGATCCAGAGCCTTAACATCCTGGCTGAGCAGACAAAGAACAAATACTTCAAGAATGTCATCAAAGACATCCGAGCGGATGTGGAGGCAGGATCCACGCTGAATCAGGCCAAACGCAAATTTCCCAAGGTCTTTGATAATCTGTATTGTAACCTTGTTGCCTCCGGAGAGCAAAGCGGTTCTCTGGATATCATGCTGAGACGATTGGCAGAGTTCCTGGAGAAAATCGTCAGGTTGAGGGCACAGGTTCGCCAGGCTATGATCTATCCAACGGCTGTTTTGTCTTTTGCCATTATCGTGGTCATTTTTATGCTGTGGAAAGTCATTCCGGTGTTTGCTTCGATATTCCTTGAACTCGGAGCCGAACTGCCCTTCTTGACATCCATAATTTTAAAGTTGAGCATCTTCGTCCAGAAATACATTCTGTTTATTGCCATTGGGATCGTTGCCCTGATATTTGGCGTTCGGTACTGGCGGAGAACAGAATCAGGCCGAAAAATCACCGATAAATTCCTTCTGCGGATGCCTCTTTTTGGAAAACTGCTCGAGAAAGTCGGTCTTTCGAGAGTCACCCGCACCTTAAGCACCCTTCTCTCTGGAGGTGTCCCGATGCTGGAGAGCCTGAAGATCACGTCTTCGACATCAGGAAACATCATCATCGAGGAATATATCATGCAGGCGAGGTCCATGGTTGCTGAAGGAACCAGTCTGAGGGATGCTTTGAGGGAAAAGGCCCGTTTTCCGTTTATGATGATTCAGATGGTGGGTGTTGGAGAAGCGACAGGAACGCTGGATGAAATGCTGTCCAAATTGGCCGACTTTTATGATGAAGAAGTGGAACATTCTGTGGCGAACCTGCTTTCTGTGTTGGAGCCGATTTTGTTGATTTTTGTCGGACTGATCGTCGGATCGATCGTCGTTTCGATGTATCTGCCTATTTTTGATCTTATGAGTAAATTCTGAGGAATAACTGGCGGGGATATGCCATTCAGGAATGTGATTGAACGCGTTTTTCAAAAGGAAGGATCAGAGGAATGAAGAGAAGAAAAGACATTTTTTGGCTTATTCTCCTGCGATTGATCATCGTTACCGCTCTTGCTGTATCTGCTGTTATCATCCAGTTCTTCAGTACATCCACATTTCTCCCTCTCACGTTTTTTTATTATCTGATAATTGCCACATACGTATTATCGATTGTATATCTCTTCCTTTACTATTGGGGAAGATACCAATCTTTTCAGGCTTGGTTTCAGATCTTTTTTGATCTTCTGTTGATCACAGCTTTTGTGTATGTTTCTGGTGGATTGAGGGGGTCCTTTTATTTCCTGTATATCTTCGGGATCATCGCCGCAAGTATCGTTATATCAAAACGGGCCGCATATTTGACAGCGGCCTTATCGGGGGTGTTTTTCGGGGTTCTTGTCAATGGGATGCATTTGGGCTTTTTGCCTTATCTGGGATCCGGACAACCGACAGAACTGTCGCCCGGAACAGTTGTCAACAATATCTTCATTTCCTGGAGTATGTTTTTTATAGTGGCTTTTTTGGTGAATTATATGAAGGAAGGATTAAAACAAACAGCGGAAAAACTGCAGTTGGCGGAAAGGGAGTTGGAGATCAAAAAGCGGCTGGCCCTAGCCGGCGAATTTTCCGCTCATCTTGCCCACGAAATCCGGAATCCTCTTGCCGCTATTTCCGGGTCGGTTCAGGTGCTTAAGGATGGTCTTGAATTGACAGATAAACAAAAGGAACTGATGGATAATATTGTTGAACAGTCCGGAAGGGTTTCTCACTCCATCGACCAGTTCCTGAGCCTTGTGTCACCGGACAAAAAAACATTTTCCGATTTGAATCTTGCTTCTTTGGTGAAAGAAACACTTTTTTTACTGGAGGACAGCGGGGAACTGAACGGGAACTTCTGTGTGAATGGAAACTACAAATTTTCGAACCTGTCCTATTTTGGAAACGCCAACCAGTTTAAGCAGATGTTCTGGAATCTCATTAAAAACGCCATTAAAACGACACCAGAAAGTGGAACCATAACCATCGATTTTGACCAGAACCAGAAGAATGAAATTCATTTGAGAATTGCGGATAAAGGGAACGGTCTGAAAGACGAGGAGGGAAAAAATCTTTTCGAGCCTATCACTTCTGGGTTCCAATCCGGGACAGGAATCGCCATGGCCGTTGTCCGGCGGATTGTTGACGATTATAACGGGAAGATACATGTGAGTCCCAATCGAGAAAAAGGGACAGAAGTCGAGATTGTCCTGCCCAAATCGAAGGGGAAATCGAATTCAAGGATGAGATTATAGGAAGATGGAAAAAATACTCGTCATAGATGATGAAAAGAGCATCCTCGATCTTTTAAGTGTGGTATTCGAAAAGGAAGGATATATGGTGAAAACCTCTCTTTCGGCAACCAGAGCCGTAGAGCTGATGGGGAATGAAGACTTCGACATGATTATTTCCGATATTAAGATGCCCAAGATGAGCGGGATGGAGCTTCTCCGGTATGTCAAAAAAAACAGACCGGACATTCCGATTGTCATGATCACGGCTTACGGCACGATAAAACAGGCCGTGGAAGCATTAAAAGCAGGAGCTATGGACTATATCGTCAAACCTTTTGATGTAGAAGAATTGAAGATTATCGTGTCGCAGGGCCTAGAGAAAAAACGGTTGAAAGAAGAAAATCTTTTTCTTAAAAAAGAGCTCAAGGAAAAATATGATTTCGAGAACATGATCGGAAAAAGCAGGGTAATGCAAGAGGTCTATAACCTGATTGAAAAGGTTGCCGGAACGGATTCCACTGTGCTTATTACCGGTGAAAGCGGAACCGGGAAGGAGATTGCGGCTCGTGCGATCCATTATCTAGGCACACGCCGAGAAAGGGCATTTGTTTCGATTAACTGCGGAGCCCTTCCCGAGAATCTTCTTGAAAGCGAACTTTTTGGTCATGTTAAAGGATCCTTCACAGGAGCCGTGGTAAACAAGAAAGGCATGTTCGAGGTAGCCGAAAAGGGCACCCTATTTTTAGATGAAGTCGGCGAAATGTCCCCCTGGACACAGGTTAAGCTCCTGCGGGCCCTGCAGGATAAAAAAATCAGACGGGTGGGCGGCACTGAAGAAATTCCAGTGGATGTGCGGATCATCGCTGCCTCGAACCGAGATTTGAAAAGGAGAATAAAAGAAGGCCATTTCCGCGAAGACCTGTTTTATCGTTTAAATGTGATTTCATTTGAAATGCCCCCCCTTCGGAATAGAAAAGAAGACATCCCATTGCTTGTCACCCACTTCCTTGAAAAATACTGCAACGGAATGGGACGGCAGATGAAAAGGATCGCGCCTGAAGTCATAAGTGTGCTGGAGTCCTATCATTGGCCCGGCAACGTTCGTGAGCTGGAAAATGCTATCGAGAGAGTTGTGGCTATCGAGGAAAGGGGAACGATTACCAAGGGAAGCCTTCCAAAAGAAATGCTCCAGCCGAATAAAAAGCAGGAAGCGAATCCCGCTCTGCAACCCGGTTTTGACCTGAATGCCGTGATGGATGAGATTTTGTCCGGTTATGTCAAACAGGCTCTCCAGTATTCAAGAGGGAACCTGAAAGAAGCGGCCAATGTTCTCGGAATAAATTACCGTTCTTTGAGATATCTAGTCGAAAAACACGGTTTGAAAAGCGCCAACAGGGAGAATAAAGGCCTTTTTGAGGAAGAACATGCGGTGTAGGGCAGGAAATGTCAAATATTGGCAGCAAGGTGACAATAAGTGTCATTACAGACTGAAAAGAATTGTTGGCTTTATAATATCTTCTTTTTTTTCAGATACTTATGTTGTTAACAATTTGGCACAAAAGTTGCAATACTTTTGTTCCCCGATTAAAAACACTTACTGGTGAAACGAAATAAAAACCACCAGGAGTAAAAAAAGGAGGTTTTAAATGTTTAAAAAAGCGAAAGGTTTTACGCTGATTGAGTTATTGATCGTTGTGGCTATTATCGGTATTCTGGCTGCACTTCTCATTCCCAATGCGATTACAGCCATCCAGAAGTCCAAACAGAAAGGCACGATGAAGGACATAGTCACCATCGCAACCGGTTCCGCTGATTTCATCACTGACCAGGGTGCCTGGGCCAACGCTACCCCTGCTGTCGCCAGTGCGGGTGATTTAACTCCAGGTTGTAGTTTCATTCAAGCTCTTGCTCCGTTCTACATCAAGATCGTTCCGGATAAGGACTTGTGGGGTGAGCCCTTCAAGGTGTATCTCGGAGCTGCTGCAGCTATCAGGTCTATTGATGCTGCCGATGTGGGGAATGACGACTTTATCATTGAGTCTTATGGTCGTGATAATGTCACGGATGGCTATACCTATGATGCCGCTAATCCGACGCTCGGAATGTACACTATCGACTCCATGGACGACTTCAAAAATGACCTTGTCAACTGGGGCGGATCATGGATCCGTGCTCCAAGAACGGCCATTAACTAAGCGTAGACTTGAATTAGACTCAATTTTCGCTTTCACGGAAAAGGGCGATACGGGAAGTAACCGTATCGCCCTTTTTCTTTTCTATCTAATTTTTCCCTCCTTCAGTCTCCAAATAGGGGACGGTTCTATTTTATTATCCCTAATTTAGACTATTTAAGATAAGATATGATATAATCTTTCCGCTCTAGGATGCGGACTCTATTCCTGTTAATCATTTATGTTTTGATCACACTGCTTCTGACTCCTGTTGTTTTTTTATGCTCCCTCTGCAAGAGTTCTCTCCCTCTGATATGGGCCGGTAAGCAGGCCATGAGAATCGGTCCAAAAATTCTCGGGATTCGGATTGAAGTGACCGGAGTCGATGTTGTTGAAAGAGATAAATCCTACATATTCATGTCCAACCATTTAAGTTTTCTCGATGGTCCCTTGCTTTATTTCGTGATCCCCCAGCCCATCCGGGTGATCTTGAAAAAAGAGATTTTCAGGATACCTATTATCGGTTCAGGCATGAAACAGGTTGGATTCGTCCCTGTCGACAGAAAAGGCATCCGGGGCGGGAAAAAAAGCATCGATCATGCTGTCCGGCTGATGAAAGAAAAAAGGTATTCTTTTTTGATCTTTCCAGAAGGCACACGGAGCCGCAGCGGAAAACTCCAAGAATTTCGGCGCGGAGGATTTTTTCTGGCATTGGAAAGTCAATCGGCCATTGTTCCGATATCTATACAGGGCTCTTACGAGCTCATGCCCAAGGGTAATTTTTTTGTGAGGAAGGGAAAAATCAAGGTGGTTTTCCATCCCCCAATTTCTGTTAATGGATATCATAAAGGTAATCTCCCCGGCCTTTTGGACAAAGTGAGAGGGGTCATCCAATCTGGATTGGCAGGGATTGAACAGGAGGGGCTACCTTAGATCAGAAAGACGACAAGGAGAAAGGGATGAGGTATAACGATTTAATCACAAAACAGGCTCAAACGATCCAGGATTTTTTCGCTCAAAAGGAGACCGACTTCTTACGAGCGGTCGATGAAATCTGTGCGCGTTTGAAGATGGGTCACAAGATAATCGTCTTTGGCAACGGCGGAAGTGCGGCTCAGGCACAGCATTTTGCGGCGGAGCTGGTCAATAAATTTATAAAATCGCGGCGGGCCTTTCCTGCTTTATCCCTCACGACAGACACATCCTCCCTTACCTCCATAGCCAATGATTATTCTTTCGATTATGTGTTCAGCCGGCAGTTGGAGGCCTTGGGGAAGGAGGGAGACGTTGTTCTGGCCCTTTCCACGAGCGGAGAATCACTGAATGTTATCCGGGCATTACAAACCGCCGGAGATAGAGGATTGTTCGCTATAGGCTTAACGGGGGAAGGGGGCGGGGCTGTTGGTCCCTTTTGCCAAATTCTTTTGGATGTCCCCTCAAGAGAAACGCCGCGGTTGCAGGAAATCCACCTTTTCCTTTTGCATCTCATTGCTCAGGAAATAGAGAAAAAAATAGACTAGCGCCCTCTCCAGAAGCGGTCCCGTCTGGGTCTCGTTTTGGATCTCATCAGGAAGGCTGACCTGTCCTCTTCCTCCAATTTTTGTTCTTCTTTCCCTGGCACAGCAATTTGAGTTTTTTGCCTGCTTTTGTCTATTCGGAATGAACGCTCCGCCGCATACAGAATTTCTTGACGAAGTCCTTCCGATGCGATTTCTTCGGTGAACTTTTTCCGGCCATCCACCAAATCCTTGATGTATGTTTGAATTTGTTTTTCAGAATAAAATCGCTGGACATCCCACTCATCTAACGATCTTCCTTCACAACGTTTGATCGCATTTGTTCCCAATATCCCTCGCTCATATTGATTTGTTCCTCTTAAATCCCCCCTTTGGATATCCGCCATAAGGTTGATCGGCACGCGTTTGACCTTTCGGATCAACCTCTTTTTTTTCTGCCCGTTTTTCTCCCCGGTTTCGATTATCTCGCCGATTCCTCCTGTGTTGTACTGTATAAACTTCAGCTTTCCGGGATAATTGTTAACAAGAGTCATGATGATCTCATAGAACCGGTTGACTTTTTTTCCTCTGGAACCGATGATGAACGGGTCTGTTCCGACAATCCGGACAGATTCCCCGGCTTTCAGCGGCTGGCTGGCGTAGCTGTGGGTGCTCTCCCCCCATAAATAGGCAAGAACAGCTTGTTCTGGGGTGAGTTCCTGAGAAAAGTTCATGATGGTGTTTCTGCGGGTGATAAAGGCGAAGATAAGGCCGTCCAGTTCCTCGAGCGGTGGAAGATTGACTGATTTAGAAAAAATGTTCACCATCTTTCCGCCGATGCTGATCCGCAGCTTTTTGCGCTGAACGACAGCCCGGCCGTTGGCCGTGAGGCTTTCATCCAGGAAGTCGGGTTCTCCGTTGGCTTTGATCAACACATTTTCCATGAGAGCAGATTTATCCGTCAACGTGTTGTACATGGCTTCCTGGTATTCCTTCTCGACATCCGTTTTAACAAAAAAATTGTTTTCTGAACCCAAAGCGGATCCATCGTTCCGCAAAAACACGATGTCATCTTGAGTGACCCATGTTTTTTCTCCCCGCCTGTGGTCCAGGCCCAACTGGTGACAGGACCAGGTAGATTTCCCGGTTGCTGTCAGACCGAAAAGGAAAACGCCATAGGTTTTGAGCTTGTCCTCGGGATTCTGGGCCGTGACGATCTTTGTGCCCGCATGCAGCCCGAGCATCCCATTCTGGTCGGCCGTCCACATGGCCTGGCGGAGAAATCCTTTTTTGTCCTCCCCCATGTAGTCCGTCCCGAGAGCGATGTTGATGTTGTATTCGGGGAGCACAAGCACCTGCTGTCTTAGGGGGTGTTCCTCTGGAATGTGGATCATAAAAAATTCCGGACCCGGCCGTTTGGAAGGTTTAAACATGGTAGTTCCCCACATGTATCCCAGCCTGTAGTTAATGAGATCAGCGGCTGAAACATAGAGGTCGCAGGTGGGGTTGTAAAATTCGTTTTCTCCCATCTGCCTTCGGATATGATAAAAAGGCAGAGTGCGCAGAAGATGGAGAACTTTATCCAGTTCCTTGGGAGATTGTGCAATCAATATTTTCTGTTGGTCGGAAGGGCGGGTGAGCTGGACCCCCTCGCCCCCGAGATACACAGATTTGGGAGCGATCCGGCTTGAAATCGCGGAGCGCCATCCGTAGGATCCGAATTTTGTCTTGACTCCTGTGGCCTTAGCCCTGGGGTCAAGCCAGTCTAGATCCACTTTTTTTATATTCGGTCCTGCAAGCGCTCTTGGGAGCTCTTCGGAAAACTTTTTGTATGCCTCTTCTTTGTAAATAGAATCATCACTCATGCGGTTCACTCTTTGATTTCTTGACTTGTTGGCTGGCTGATCAACCTGAGAATATCATCGGCAGTCGCCGTTCCACTATTAATCAGATAACAGCTTGTGTTTTCGAGTAGTTTTCGGAAAAAATCCTTTTGGTAGTCGATTTTCTCCGCCGAGGTTAGCAGCAGATGAGGATTGTAGAAGGGCTGATTTTTTGAGGGGCCGATAGTCGTCGTCAATCCTGGGCTTTCTCCAGACTCCAGAATTCGGAGGGTGTCTTCGACTTCCATTTTAACAGCGGGAGGTGAAGTGTTGTCGTAGCGAAGGAGAAAAATCCAGCGCAGTTTTGTCCGTTTGACATGTTTAGCCGGGCCTCCGATCCAGTAGGGATCCAGAAGCGCAACAGCTTTTTTAGAGGCCTTATAGCAGAAGGGAGAGCCGCGGTCGAGCCGGCAGTCATCAATGCGGAGGCAGTCGGAATCCTGGCAATTTTCTTTGCGGTTGATTACATTTTCACATTTGCTGTTGTCAAAAAGGGGAGCCAATCGGGGGTCAAATTCGGCAACTCGGGTTGGGATGAGCAGCTTCCGTTCGATCGAATCGGCCTGAACTTCCGCCCCCAAAAATCGGATAAACAGGATGTCGTTGGAGTGCAACCGGATTTCCTTATCTCGGAGAAGGGAATAGAAGAGATCCGATTTTTTTGTCCCCTTCGGTCCTATGAGCACCATTCCCTGGCCGTTCTTATCTGCAGACATACCGCGGAGGGTTGACGTGCTGAACAAGCGTTCTGAAACATCCATCACAAGACCCAGTGCAAGGCTCCGTAGAGGCGAATAATTGTCGGTGTTGACTAAAATTCCCGTTTTTGTATCGGAATTGTAAAAGGCGCGTGGCTCCCTCCCTGCAATGCCCTCCACGGCATAGATGATGCCATGGGGTTCGAGGTCGGCTTCCAGTTGTGCCGGGTACCAGTTTTCGATCCAGAAATCATTCAGATGGGACACATTCGTCCGCAATTGGACGATAACTCCGTTGATGTTGGCGTTCCATTCAAAATAGTTCGAATAGCTGAGCGCCTCTTCCATTTCAGCGACAAGAGCTTCCCTCATGCTTATCGAGATCGAAGCATCGACAGGAACAGATGTTTTCACGCGCGTGCGGGTGTTGTTTAAAGATATACGTTTGGTTTTTTTGGCCGTTTTGAGCGCGGAGACGGCGTTTATGATCCGGTCCAAGCCTTTTTCAAGGTTTTCCATGGATGTGGCGAAGGAAATGCGGATGCAGTCGTCCGCCCCGAAAGCATCCCCAGGGACGACAGCCACGCCGGCTTTTTTCAAGAGATAGTAAGCGAGGCCGTAGGAGTTTCGGATGGTCATGTTGTTGAACTCTTTTTCATAGGTGGAAGAAAAGTTGGGAAACAGATAAAAGGCTCCCTGGGGTTTGTGGCAAGAGACATCCGGGAGACTCTGAAGCCTCATCAACGCATAGTTGCGTCTCCTCTGGAATTCCGCTACCATTTTGGAAACCTCATATTGGGGCCCGCCCAAAGCTTCTAAACTGGCTTTTTGGGAAATGGAGCACGGATTGGATGTGCTGTGGCTCTGGATTTTGGCCATGCCGTTGATAATGTCAGCCGGACCCGCTGCAAATCCGATTCGCCAACCGGTCATTGCGTAGGCTTTGGAAACGCCGTTTATCACGATGGTTTTTTTCTTCATCTCTCCGCTCAAGGAGGCAAAACTGTAGAAACGAAAATCATCGTAGACCAGTTTTTCATAAATTTCATCGGCGATGACATAGATATCCTCTTCCAGCACAACATCGGCCAAAGCTTCCAGTGCATGTCTTGGGTAGACCATGCCCGTGGGGTTGGAAGGATTGTTGAGAATCAAAGCTTTGGTTGCGGGGGAAATGGCCGATTTTAATTCATCAGGTGTCAGCAGGAATCCATTTTCCTCTTTGGTCGGCAGGATCACGCTTATTCCGTTAGCCAAAGAAACAGCGTGGGGATAGGTTACCCAATAAGGAGCGGGGATAATAACTTCGTCTCCTTCATTGATCAGGGCCTGGCTGAGATGGTAAAGAGAACTCTTCGCGCCGGATGAAGCGATGATCTGATTCTTATCGTATTCCAGAGAATGGTCTTCTTTTAGCCGCCGGATGATGGCTTCTTTAAGCTCAGGGATGCCGTCATTCTGAGTGTATTTGGTGAAGTTTTCTTCGATGGCCCTGACTCCCGCTTGTTTCACGTTGTCAGGGGTAGCGAAATCCGGCTCCCCGGCGCTGAAGTCGATGACATCGATCCCCTCAGCCTTCATGGCTTTGGCCTTGGCCGTGATTTTTAAGGTTGGAGATTCTCCGATCTTGTTTGCTTTTTCTGATACCATGGTCAGCCTTTTATCCCAAGGATTATTCTTCTTTTTTCTCTTCGTCTTCGGAGGCCAGCTTTTTCTTCAGGTATTTTTTCAGATCCACTCCTGTAAGAGATTTGACCACTTCTGGCATCTGGGCCAGGATTTCTCCCACTTGTGCAGTGATCTTGGTCGTGCCGAGGTTTTTGTCTCCGCCTACAACGACAATTTTATCCACCTTGGAGAGAGGCTCAGAAATAGATTTGGCCAGGTCGGGCAGTATCTTGAGATACATTTCGAGAATAGCGGCCTGGTTGTACTTGTCCCAGGCCTGGGCTTTTTTCAACATTGCTTCTGCCTCGGCTAATCCCAGATGTTTGGTCTTTTCCGCCTCTGCGATTCCTTCCAGTTTCAACGCATCCGCTTTCCCCCTGGCTTCGGATTGAATGCGAAATTCTTCTGCTTCTGCCTCGGCTTTCATTTGGTATTTTCGGGCGTCTGCAGGTTTGATGACATTGGAGTTCAGTTCTTTTTCTTTGCGTGCGATCTCGAGTTCTTCGATTTTTATCGCTTCCTGCTTCTCGATAATTTTAACCTTGGCTTCCTCTTTTTTCATCTCTTGGGAGAGTCGAGATCGTTCGATTTCGTATGCGAAGTCGGCCTTGGCCTTTTCCTGGTTGGCCTGCACTTGAGATTCTGCTTTTGTTGCTTCATTCTCCCATTGCGCTTTTATAATCAATGCTTCCGCAGCCAGGCGGGCGATTTCCCCTTCCTTCCGTGCTTCTGAGGATTTGATCGCGGCTTCTTTTTCGGTTTCTGCCTCAGCGATGGAGGCATCTCTCTTTGCGGCAGCGATCTGGGGTTTCCCCAGCGCATCCAGGTAACCATGCGTGTCGCTGATGTCCTTCAAGGCAAACGACATCATATTCAGGCCCATACGGGAGAAATCACTCTGAGCAGCCTGGGTCACATCTGCCGAGAATTCATGTCGGGATTTGTAGATCTCTTCCACGGTCTTGGTCCCCATCACCTCCCTCATCTTGCCTTCAAGTACGGTCTCTGCTACAGACTTGATCCCGTCTTTTCCCAATCCCAGGAACTGTTCGGCGGAAAGCCGGATGGAGTGATCGGAAGAGTCGATTTTTATCTGCGCAACAGCCTCTGCCATGATTGGCACTCCCCCATTCGTTAAAACTTCAGGAGTTTTGACATTCATTGTGATGGCTTCCATCGGAAGTGTGTCGACGGTTTCAAGAAAGGGCCATACAAATGTTCCTCCTCCCAGACGGTACCGGTAACCGACCTTTGTTTTTGTTCCGTCAGGGGAAATTACAGTGCGCTTTCTTCCCCCGGATATCACAAGAACTTCATTTGGCCCGACTTTCCGGTATTGTTTTGCTAACAAAAGAGCCAATAGAGCCAAAACGATAATTATGACGCCGGCTATAATAAGTCCAGATGTGATATTCATCCTAACCTCCTTATATCAGAGCTGCAGACAGCAGGAAAAGTCGTTGTTCAATCATATGACACAATCAAGCGGTCCGATTATTAAGTGAGAACAAATATATTATCTATAAGTTCGATTATTTTCAAGAGAAAAACGGATATAAGAGTGCTTATTATGCCGACCGAAAATATGAATGAATTATGAAATTTTGTTTTATAAAAAAAAATTATGGCATCGGCCGTTTTCATGAAGCATCCAGATTAACCTGAATTATTCATAAACATGATTTTATTAGCATGATTTTATGTTCTTACATGAATAATTCAGGGTAACCTAGATAATTTATGAATTATCCAGGTTAATTAAAAAATTTGAAACGGAAGA
>CAZOJY010000015.1:0-43009 GCA_964580235.1 uncultured Eubacteriales bacterium
TTTCCGGTAACGTGTCCCTTGATTTTAAGCTCGCACATGAATTATCCAGGTTAATTAATCTTTTAGAAAGGAGAGAGTTACATGACAACAAAAAAGATACTGCTCAAAGAAGAGGACATTCCAAGGCAATGGTACAATCTCGCCGCAGACCTCCCCTCCCCTCCAAAACCTCCTCTTGGGCCTGACGGGAATCCTGTATCGCCCGATATGCTCGCTCCCGTTTTCCCCATGAATCTAATCGAACAGGAGGTGAGTCAGGAACGCTGGATCGATATTCCAGAAGAAGTGATCGAAATTCTTTATCGCTGGAGACCATCTCCCCTGCGCCGAGCGACCTATCTAGAAAAATACTTAAAAACACCTGCGCGCATCTATTACAAGGACGAAAGTGTAAGTCCTCCCGGGAGTCACAAGCCGAATACATCTGTTGCTCAGGCATGGTACAACAAACAATTCGGCATCGAACGCTTAACCACTGAAACAGGTGCAGGTCAATGGGGAAGCGCTCTCGCTTTTGCCTGCAAGCTGATTGGTCTGGAATGCAAGGTTTATATGGTGAGGATCAGTTTTACCCAGAAACCCTACCGCAAGGTGATGATGCAGGTTTGGGGAGCAAACTGCGTCTCTAGTCCGAGCACCGAAACTCAAGCCGGCCGAGACATTTTGGAGAAAATGCCCGACACATCAGGAAGCCTGGGAATAGCCATCAGCGAAGCCATCGAAGCAGCGGTTACGGATAAAACGGGAAAAACGCGCTACTCGCTAGGCAGTGTTCTGAATCATGTGCTCCTCCACCAGAGTATAATTGGTCTCGAGGCCAAAAAACAGTTGGAATCGATCGGCGAGAAGCTGCCGGATGTTGTTATCGGCTGCGCTGGAGGCGGCAGCAATTTTGCAGGTTTGTCGTTTCCGTTTGTTTATGATAAGATCAACGGCGCCGAAATCGAGATAATCCCGACAGAACCCGAAGCCTGCCCGACGATGACCCGGGCTCCTTATGCCTACGACCATGGAGATACCGCTCGTATGACGCCGCTGCTGCCGATGTATTCGCTCGGGCACACATTCGTTCCTCCTCCAATTCATGCCGGAGGCCTTCGTTACCACGGGATGGCACCTCTCGTGAGCCAGGGGATTGTGGAAGGACTTTTGCATCCTCGAGCTTTTCATCAGCTCAAATGCTACGAATCTGCTGTTCTCTGGGCCCAAACAGAGGGAACCATAACAGCGCCCGAAACCAGCCACGCCGTGGCCTGTGTTATCGACGAAGCCCAAAAAGCTGCAGAGGAAGGAAAAGAGAAGGTTATTTTGTTCAATTACAGCGGTCATGGACTGTTGGATCTTTCAGGATACCAGAGTTATTTTGCCAGCGAGCTGTCCGATTATTCCCTCCCTGACGAAGAGCTTGAAAGATACCAAGAAGCCTTAAAAGGCTTTCCCAAACCAGAAGAAAAATGAAGGAAATGGAAGATCAAAAAATTGGCACTCATGATCATCTGCTGCAGCACTGCCGGATGCTGGGTCACAGAGTGCCTTTCGAGTACTGCCGGAGCATGAACACAAATCTTCCCTGCAGTAAAATCCTCTATTGTTGGAAAAACATCCTGCCGATTGATGCATTTATCCGGCAGAATTATTCAGACGATGAAATTGCATTTTGTTTCAAAGGCCCCCCACCGAAGCTGGTTCAGATCTATGAGTTTATGAGAAAAGCAACTGAAAAACCGCGCGGAAAATAATGCCGAAGGATTGCCAGGAAGGTTGAGGATAACTTAAAGCCGGCCTTTTTGAAGACCCCATTCAAATGCCTTGATATTCATCTCCAGGTCTTTTTTCCGGCTGACTTTTTCCAATACGGATCTTGTGTCATCCGGACTAAACGGAACAAGTCCTGAACCCACAGAATAACCAATGAGCACGATATTGGCAGACCGCATAAAACCAATTTGGAAGGCCGCTTCGCCTGCATCAAAGGCTTTGACGACGATCTTTTTTTTCTTCAAATGAGCTAAAACCTCGGGGTTGAAATGCCCGGCATCTTCAAGGTTTACGAAACAAGCACCACCGCTTTTTAAAAATTTCAAGTTCCTGTAGGCCTCCTCTTCTGTGAATGAATACAGAAAGTCTGCCGAGCCCGTTCTGATCAATGGACTATGAAAATTGCCCAGCTTCAGATGAACGGACACTGAACCTCCCCGCTGGCTCATGCCATGAGTTTCAGAGCCAAGGACATTCAATCCCAATTTGACTCCCAACTCTGAAAAAATCCTTGAAGCGAATAATATTCCCTGTCCGCCGATTCCAGCGAGTATGATCTGAATTTTCATCATCGAATTATCCGCTACATGCCATGCTCATCCTTTGGAACGATGGCCTCCCTAGGGCACACAGCGATACACACACCGCAATCTGCACACAACACCCTGTCGATCTCGACAATTTTTTCTCTCTCGTTTATGCGAAGAGCCGGGCATTCGAAAAAATCGATGCAGTACATGCACCCATTGCACTCTTCGGTAATGGCAACTTTTGCGGGCTTTTCTTGGCACGCATGGGGGTATCGGATGAGACAGGGATGTCTTGCGATGATCACCGCAATTCCTCTTTCTTTTTTTTGTGTGTATTCCCTCGCTTCCTTTAGCAGGCTCATGAGGTTTTTCATTTCATAGGGATCAATGGTCTTGATCCAATTGACTCCACATCCCTTGACCAAGTCCTCAAGAGGAATGGCTCTCCCCACGCTTCCATCGGCGGTGATCCCTATACCTGGAGTAGGCTGCATGCCCGTCATCGCTGTTATTTCGTTATCCAGGATAACCAGGATAAACCGGGCATTGTTGTAAACGGCATTCAAAAGAGAGGCCGTCCCAGAGTGGTAAAACGTGGAATCTCCTATGGTTGCGATTATAGGAACATCGTTTTCATCCTGATGATAGGCTTGATAGAATCCGCTGGCAAAAGTGATTCCTGCCCCCATATCGAGTACTGTATCCACGGCTTTCAGGTTGAGCCCGAGGGTGTAGCAGCCGATGTCGCTTGGATAAACCCCCTTGGGAAATGTCTTCTTGATGGCAAAAAAGGCCGCTCTTTCCGGACACCCTGCGCACAATGTGGGTTTTCGTACCGGAAGCCCAAGATTTCCAACGAGCTTTTCAAGCTCGGGATCTAAAATCGGATTCAGTTTGGCAATCTTGAATTCTCGAAGTGTATCTGCTAAAATCTCATACAAAACTTCAGGAGATAATTCACCCTGGAGAGGGACATGGCCGGTCAGCCTTCCCAGAACTTTTCTCTTGTCCATGATTTGAGACTCAATCACCAAATCGGGCTCCTCGATCACCAAAACCTTATTGAATCGACCGACGAATTTGGAAATTCTTTTTTGCGGAAGCGGAAAAGGAGTCCCGATCTTCAGCAGACTTAAAACCCCTTTCAAATCGAATTCTTCCAACATATCCATGATCGCAACAAAACTTGCACTGCAGGTGATGATTCCCAGAGATGCATTTCGAGAGGAGACCGCTTCATAATTCCATTTGGTGTTTTTTTCAAACCGTTCTTGTATTTTAAAAAGGGTATCATTCAGCTTGGAATGAAGGATAAGCCTGTAACGGGGTGTTGCGGCCCATCTCTCAGGATCCTTCTCGAAATGCGCCGGACGGTCAAGGACTTCAGGAGTCAGAAGATTCACGCTCTGTTTTCCGTGGGAGATTCTGATAGTCGGCCGCAGGAGCACGGGGATCTGGAATTCCTCGGAAAGCTCAAAGGCTTCTTTAACCATCTCCTTGGCCTCCTGGGGAGTGGATGGATCATAGGCAGGGATTTTGGCAAACATGGCATAAAACCGGGAATCCTGCTCGGTCTGAGAACTGTGGGGCCCTGGATCATCGCAGCTGATAATAATCAATCCACCGACAACACCCGTATAGGCTGAACTCATCAGAGAATCAGAGGCCACATTAAGCCCCACCTGTTTCATGGCGACGGCAGCCCTCTTTCCGGTTAGGCTTGCCGCTAAGGCATTATCAAAGGCCACTTTTTCGTTTGTCGACCACTCGATATAGGTATCCAACCCCAGCTCTTTTTTAAGAGAAACAACGGCAGGGATGATCTCAGAACTCGGAGTCCCCGGATAAGAGGTCACAACATGACACCCGCTCTCGACAATCCCCCTTGCGATGGCAACATTCCCCAACAGAACTCTGACCTTTTCGTCTCGCATCGTCTATTTATCTGACTTCTCGTGTCGTTCAAATTGTAAAAAAAATGGACTAAACACTATTTTTATAGATTTTCGTGAACGCATCCAAAAATCTTTTGTTTTGCTCTGGAGTGCCTATAGTTACACGCAAAAAAGTAGGCTTCCCGTACATGGATAAAGGCCTAACGATGATGCCTTTTTTCTGAAGCTTTTCAGCTAAGGATTCTGTATCGGTCTTCACATCAATAGTCACAAAATTTGTTTCAGAAGGAATACAGAAGATACCAAGATCTTCAAAATGTTTATAGAGATATTCCTTCCCTTTTTCGTTTATCTCTTTGGTTCTTTTAACATGGTCATTATCCCTCAGCGCTTCTACCGCTCCAATCTGCCCTAACCTGTTGACGGAAAAAGGAGGACTCACCATATCGATCGCATGGACAAATTCATTTCTTGCCACACCATATCCTACGCGAAAGCCGGCCAGGCCGTACATTTTGGAAAACGTTCGCAATACGATCACATTTCTTCCTTCCTCGATAAATCGCAAGGATTGCGGATAATCCCGATGGTTCACATAATCGTGATAAGCCTCATCCAAAACCACCACCATATCGTCCGGGATCTTCTCCATAAATTTTGAGATTTCTTTGTGCGTCATCATCGTGCCTATCGGATTCATCGGATTGTCAAGATAGACTATTTTGGTATCATGGGTAAGGGATTCTCTGATAGCATCAAGATCATGACGATACTTCCTGAGAGGAATTTCCACCAATTGACATCCTATTATTTGGGCAACGATCTTTGCCATGATGAAGGAAGACTGACTCATGACAAATGTATCTTCCGGATTCAGGAAGGCAATTCCCAAGAGAAGGATCAACTCTGTGGTTCCATTGCCAATTCTCAAATTTCCAGGAGAAACATGCAGATGTTCTGCCAATCTCTCCTTTAAATGATAGCAACTATTGTCAGGATACAGATGGGCTTCTTTCAGACTTTTTTGAATGGCCTCGACAGCAAGCGGTGATGGCCCGAGAGGATTTTCATTCGAGGCCAATTTACAGATTTCTTCTTTTAATGCAAGTTCTCTTTTGAGCACTTCTGCAGGTTTTCCTGGTTGGTATTGCTCAACTTTTAAGACATTATTTCTTATTAATTTTTTCACGATGTAACCTGAATTATTCATAAATATGATTTTTTTTACCGGAATTTAATACTATATGCGTTGAAATCAGGGACATGTACCGGAAATTTAAGGGACACGTTACCGATTTTAAAAAAATCGGTACATGTCCCGAACTTCCTGTAACGTGTCCCTTGATTTTAAGCTTGCACATGAATAATTCAAGGTAGCCTGGATAATTCATGAATTATCCAAGGTAAATAATCCAGACTAGATTGCTGAGGAATAGATTATTAATGAACTGTATTTAAAAAGCAAGTGAGAATTGATGTTGAACCAAAAAATTTCACTCAAAAAAATTGTGAGCACAAATTGCAACCATATCGGCGCCCTTTTGACATCATATCATAGCTGTGTTATAAATTTTTCACCTCCAGACATTTGATCCATAGGGAGGCTACACATGATAAAAAAAATCAGTCACCTGGGGATGGCTGTGAAGAATCTCGAAGAGGCGCGGGACTTTTACCGTTCGGTATTCAAGCTGGAATCCTCCGATCCTATTATCGGCGGAGACGGCACGTTGAGGGTGAGCATGGTCAAGGTCGGGGAGGTTTCGATCGAACTTCTCGAGCCCATCGGGAACGAAGGGGTGATGGCTAAATACCTGGAAAAACGCGGCGAGGGCTTTCACCATATCTGCTACGATGTGGACGATATCGATGCAGCGGTTACGTCGCTCAAAGAGTCGGGAATGGATGTCCTTGGAGAACCAAAACCTGGTGCCGAAGGCAAAAGCGTTTTCCTCCACCCTCGAGGAACATTCGGTATCCTGGTTGAGTTGGTCGAAAAAGAAGAAAGAGCTGAAAATGGATTTTGAACTGACAGAAGAACAGAAAATGTTTCAAGACATGGCCCGCAAATTCGCCGATCAGGAGATATCGCCATCGCTCAAGGAAAACGAACGTCAGGAGAAATTCGATCCCAGCATTATAAAAAAACTCGCTGCCCAAGGTCTCTTAGCTCCGCATATTCCCCAGGAATACGGAGGATTGGGGCTGGACTACCTGACTTCGGCCATCATCTGGGAATCGCTCTGCACGGCCAGTTTATCTGTAACCCAAGCGGCAGCAAGCGGTCCCATCCAACCCGTCACCAATCTCCTGGATGCCGGAACCGAAGAACAGAAACGAAAATACATCCCTCCGGTTTGCAAGGGTGACCAGATCATGTGCGGAGCTGTGGTTGAACCCAACGCAGGGAGTGATTCATCGATGATCGAGACCTCGGCCGTCCGCAGCGGCAACCGCTGGATCATCAACGGGACAAAAATTTTCATCACCAACGGCGAAATTGCCGACGTGGTCTTATTTATAGCCCAGACCGACAAAAGCAAGGGACTTAAGGGGCTTGCCACTTTTATCGCCGAGAAAGATACTCCAGGATTATCCAGCACTCCTCAGAAGGGGAAGATCAGCTGGCGCGGGGGGAGCGAGGGAACGCTAAGATTCGCGGACATGGAACTGCCGCTGGGCAGCCAGGTTGGAGAGACAGGCCGTGCACTGAGGGATGCCCTGCGGGGCATCGATGCCGCAAGGCTGTTCCTCGCTGCGGGTTCTGTCGGGCTTGCTCAAAGCTGCCTCGAGGCCTGCATCAATTATGCCAAGCAGCGCATCCAGTTCGGGAAACTCATCGGAGGTCATCAGTTGATCCAGGAAATCATCGCGGAGATGGCCACCAAAATCGAAGCGGCCAGGTGGCTGACCTACCGTGCCGCCGATCTCAAGAGCCGGGGCACAAAGCATATAAAAGAAATGTCCTATGCCAAGTATTTTGCAACGGAGACTGCTCTTTGGGTGGCATCAAAGGCCGTCAAAATCCATGGCTCCTTCGGCACTATCGACGATTATCCCGTGGGCCATCATTATCAAGATGCGATCACAGCTACCATACTCGGTGGGACCGCCCAGATGCACCAGTTGACCATCGGGCAGCAGCTCCTGGAGATGGCAGCGTTTAGATGATTCATTGGGGCAGATGCTTTGAACCAAAAATTTGATGCTATTGTCGTCGGCGCTGGACCGGCAGGCTGCGCCTGCGGAATTGCCCTGGCAAAAGCCGGATTGGAAACATTGATCGTGGAGAGGGGGAAGTTTGCTGGGGCCAAAAATATGTGGGGCGGGGCCTTTTACGGTTCAGCCCTATACGAATTCTTCCCAGATTTTTGGGACGAGGCTCCAGTCGAAAGATATATCGGACGTCATAAATATTCTTTGCTCACGCAGGACGCTTCTTTTTCTGTTGATTTCGCATCCCAAAAATTCCGCAAACCTCCTTTTAACGGCTTTTCTGTGCTGCGTTCCAAGTTCGATAGATGGTTTGCTGCCAAAGCAGAACAGGCAGGAGCCGTGCTTGCCACAGGCCTCGAAGCGGAAGACCTGTTATGGAATGGAAACGTTGTGGCAGGCATAAAAGCCGGTGGCGACGAACTTCCTGCCAGCGTTGTCATCGCCTGTGACGGGGTGAATTCTCTTCTGGCAGAAAAAGCCGGGCTGAGAGGAAAAATTGTAGCTCGAGATATCAAGCAAGGAGTAAAAGAGGTCATTCAACTTCCCCGCCCGCTTATAGAGCAACGTTTCAACTTACGAGGAGAAGAAGGAATCGCTTGGGAGTTCATTGGATCGTTTTCGAGAGGGATACCTGGAGGAGCCTTCATCTACACAAATAAGGAAAGCCTGTCGGTCGGAGTCGTTGTTCAATTGAGGGATTTGGCAGAAAAGGAGGTTTCCCCCAATGACTTGTTGGAGGATTTCAAGCGGCACCCCGAAGTGAAATGCCTGCTGGCTGACGGCCAACTGGCAGAATACTCGGCCCACCTGGTCCCTGTTGGGGGAAAAGCCATGATGCCAACGCTGTACACTGACGGCATGATGGTGGCAGGCGACGCCGCGGCTTTAACCCTGACTAGGGGGTTTGTCCTCGAAGGAGCCAATTTTGCGATTGCATCGGGAAAAGCGGCCGCCGAGGCTGCTATCCACGCCAAAAAAACAGGAGGTTTTTCCAAACGATCTTTAGCTAGGTATCCTGAATTATTGGAACAGAGCTTAGTGCTGAAAGATCTGGAAACCTTTAAAAAAACCCCTCTTTTGCTGGAAAATCCTCGGTTCTACCGCCAGTATCCTGAAATGGCCTGTGAATTGGCTGAAAAGATATTCATCAACGATGGCAAACCGAGAAAGAAATTTTGGAAATTGTTCCGTGAATCACAGAAGGACTGGCTACCCCTTCGGCAATTGATCCGTGATCTTTTCCGGATAAAAAGGGCGATATGAAGCCAACAAGCATTGAAGACAAACTGGCCGTCAACAAATACGACATCGATAAAGAACGGCATATCCGCATAAGAGAGGATATTTGTGCAACATGTGAACCGCGCTCATGTCTATTTGCATGCCCTGCGGATTGCTTCAAACTCAGGGAAGAACACATAACTTTTTCCTATGAGGGCTGCCTGGAGTGCGGCAGTTGCCGGATCGTGTGTCATAAAGAGGCCGTTGAATGGGCTTTGCCGCGAGCCGGTTTTGGGATTTGCTACCAATACGGATAGAACGAACACAAAATGGACATAATCGTCTGTGTGAAACAAATCCTAGACCCGGAGATCCCGCCTGCAAAGTTTCGATTGGGTGCAGACGGTAAAAAAGTCGTCCCTCCTGATGGAATCCCTCCCGTGATAAATCCGTACGATGAACAGGCGGTGGAGCTCGCTATCAGGATTAAGGAACGACACGGGGGAAATATATCCATCTTGACCATCGGGGACGAAAGCACATCCCGTGTGGTAAAACATGCGCTGGCCATGGGCGCCGATGAAGGGATTATCCTTCGAGATCAAGCATTCGAGGGCTCAGACAGTTTTGTGACAGCTTATATCCTGAGTCAGGCGATTCTAAAAATAAAGGAATTCGACCTCATTTTGTGTGGAAGACAGGCCGCTGATTGGGACGAAGGATTGGTCGGGTCGATTGTGGCAAAAAACCTCGATTTGCCTTTGATAACGTTGGCCGAATCTGTTGATTTCATCGAAGGCCGATTGCAGGTGAAACGCGTGATTCTCGACGGCAGCCAGGTTTTTGCCGTTCCCCCTCCCGCCGTTCTAACCGTGAGCCATGAATTGGGTCCACCCCGGTTGCCTTCAGGATGGGGAATCATAACAGCCTCAAAAAAGGAAATTCCCGTCTGGGATGCAAAACATATCGGTGCCGAACCCGCCCAAACTGGTGCTGATGCCTCGCGAAAAAAATTGATTAAATTATCCATCCCAATAAGAAAAAGAACGTGTGAAATTATCGGAGGGGAAAAACCAGAAGAGCAAGCAACGAAGCTGGCGGAAAAATTGAGAGAGGCAGGAATTTTATGAGAGGAATCTTAATCTGTGGTGAGATGAAGGAGGGGAAGATCACATCCGTCTCCAAAGAACTCATCACTACTGGGAAGAGGCTCAGCAGCGTCATCAATCAATCCATCGACTTTCTGCTCATTGGAGAGAATGTCGAAAACGTCGCAGAGAAGGTCGCTAATCTTGGAGTAGATAGAGTCTTGACAGTCCTGGGTTCTGAATATTCGGACTTCCACCCGGAACGCCTGGCTGCCATCCTTTCCAATGTATATGAGCGAATAAACCCAATTATCACCCTCTTCGGTCAGACCGATTTAGGCCGTGACGTCGCTCCAAGATTGGCCGCCAAGCTAGGAGCGAGTGTCTGCATGGACTGTGTGGATCTGGCATTCGATGAGGCAAAAAAAGCGCTTTTACAAACCAAGCCAGTCTACGGTGGCAATGCCTTGGCTCAATGGGCCTCGATCAATGACCAACATCATGTGGTGACGATGCGTCCCCGGTCGGAACAACCGGCTGAACCCGATCCCTCCAATAAAGGGAAGGTTGAATCCATTTCGATTGAAATCGATGAAACACAGATTCGGAGTCAACTGATGGAGACGAACTATCAAGAGGAGAAGGGGATAAAGCTTGAGGAGGCGAAGGCCATCGTGGCAGGAGGGGGAGGGATCGGCGGGAGTGAAGGCTTCGGTTTAATTCAAGAGCTGGCGAACGTCCTCGGCGCAGCGGTCGGCATATCCAGAGTGCCTTCGGACGAAAATTGGATGCCAAAAAGTCTTGAGATAGGGCAAACAGGCCATATGGTGAGTCCAAACCTTTATATCGCAGTAGGCATTTCTGGAGCGCCCCAGCATCTTGCCGGATGCTCCAGTTCAAAGCTGATTGTTGCTATAAATAAGGACCCTCAGGCTCCTATCTTTAACATAGCAGATTTCGGGATTATTGGGGATTACAGGGAAGTTTTGCCTGCCCTCATCGAAAGATTAAAGGATTTAAAAAAATAAAAATCTAGAATGTTATTAATTTTTTAAACGCTGAATAGCGCTTTTTGACTTCGCGAAGAGTCAAAGATTTGAACCGTTCGATCCCAAAATCCTCGATGGCAAAGGAGGCCAGTACGTTCCCGAAAGCAGCCGCTCTGCGTAATTCTTTTTCGTTCACCGAACGCACCGAATCTAAATAACCCAGGAAACCTCCTGCAAAGCAGTCTCCGGCGCCCGTCGGATCAACAACTTCTTCACAGGGATAAGCCAAAACCCCAAAAACAAAATCCTTTCCCAACATCAGGGCCCCGTGTTCTCCCTTTTTTATGACAACATAGGCAGGCCCCAACTCTAAAATCTTCTTTCCCGCCTTGAGGAGATTTATTTCATTCGTCAGAAGTTTTATCTCTTCATCGTTGCAGAAAAAGAGATTGCATCTTTTGAGCACGCGCAAAAGAGCCGCTCTGTTGTTTTCGATCCAATGGGTGATCGTATCCATTGCCATCCATGTGGGATTTTTGAATTGAGCGCGGATATCTTCTTGCAATTCGGGGTGAATATTGGCCAAAAAAACGAACTCTGCCTCTCTATAAGAAACGGGAAGTTTCGGTTTGAAGTCGGCAAAAACATTCAGTTCCAGTTTCACTGTCGTTCTCTGATTGGGATCATGACCGTAGATCCCTTCCCAGTGAAAAGTTTTTCCTTTGGCAAACTCCAGCCCTTGAATATCGATTTTTCTTTTTTTGAAAAGATCGATCGTCTCTTGGGAAAAATCCTCACCCACGACCCCCACAATCTTTGGGGTGGTAAAATAGCTGGCAGCAAGGGAACAATACGTACAGGATCCCCCAACAATTTTTTCCCTGCGTTCTTCAGGAGTCTCAATCGTATCGAAGGCTAAAGATCCGACAATAACGAGGCTCATGAGATATACTTTCCGATGATATGATGCAGCTTCTTTTTTGTTTCCTCAGGGATGCGTTCATGGGAAGTGACGAAACAATTTTTAATCGCGCGAGAACATTCACAAGTATCTCCCCTCTCTGTGGGTAGTTCTGCCAGGGCTTTCTTTATGATGCTTTTGGCGTTGTGAATATTGTGCCGCAGGTTTTCAAGTATCAATTCCACAGAGACGGACTCCTCCTCTTCATGCCAGACATCATAGTCGGTGACAAGACTCATTGTGGCATAACAAATTTCTGCCTCACGACACAGCCTCGCTTCAGTCACACTGGTCATCCCGATGATGTCGCAATTCCAAGATCGGTAGATTCCAGACTCCGCCTTGGTGGAAAAAGCCGGTCCCTCTATGCATATATAAGTGCCTTTCGGATGGACTCTCATTCCTAGATTTTTTCCGGTCTCGAAGAGGAATTGGGATAATTCCGGACAGACCGGGTGCGCAAAGCTGATATGGACAGCGATTCCTTCCCCATAAAATGTGTTTCTTCTTCGGGTTCTATCATAAAATTGGTCGGAAATCACAATATCTTTCGGCTTGATTTTTTCTTTCAAAGAGCCAACAGAGTTTACAGAAATGACTCTTGTTACCCCCATCATTTTGAAACCGTAAATATTAGCACGGTAGTTTATTTCTGATGGAAGGAAGCGGTGACCTCTGCTGTGCCGGGCAAGAAAGGCCACTTTTTTTCCTTCGAGAGCCCCGGTTACATAGGTGTCTGAGGGTTTCCCGAAGGGCGTTTCAAAGGCATTCTCTTCGAGATTGTCGATGCCATCGATCTCATACAATCCAGTCCCTCCCAGGATGCCAATTTCTGCTTGGGGGATATCTCCTTCCCTTCCTGTCATCACATCGTCTCCTCTAATACCATCTTAGCTGCCCACCGAAGCCCGATGGGTCCAGATGAAATTGAGATATTGATATATACCTTATCCCAAGACAAGTCAAGCTAATGACAAATATGTCGTGCACCCACAAATATGTCGTGCGCCCAAAAGCAAATGGGAATAAAATAGAACCGTCCCCAATTATCCCCAATTATTTGAGTTTTAGCAGGCATTCCGGTATCCTTATGACCAGTGGTTGCGAGAAAGATGGATGTCCGGCCAAAATTAAAACCTGTGTGTGATATCTTGCTGGCTGCAAACCGCGTCTGTTTGCTGACAGGAGCAGGAATATCCGCAGAATCGGGTATCCCGACATTCCGGGGGAAAGAGGGCCTCTGGAATACATACAAGGCCGAACAGCTCGCCACGCCAGCGGCATTCATCCAAGATCCCAAATTGGTGTGGGAATGGTATGACTGGAGAAGAGCAATCATTGCATCAAAAGAGCCGAATACAGGTCATAAGGTCGTTGCTGCGTGGGAAGAATATTTTCCAAATTTTGCGTTGATCACACAAAACATAGACGGGCTTCACCAGCGAGCAGGCTCTAAAAATATCATAGAGCTCCATGGAAACATCTGGAAACACAGATGCATCGACGAAAAAACCATCACCGAAAACCATGATGTGCCTCTCAAAGAAATCCCCCCGCATTGTGAGAACTGCGGGGCCCTCCTGAGACCCCATGTGGTATGGTTTGGGGAATCTCTCGACGGCTTCATACTTCGGCAATCATTTCAGCTCAGCGCGAGTTGTGATGTGATGTTTTCGATTGGAACCTCAGCGGCTGTCCAGCCCGCGGCTTCACTTCCCTTGAGGGCAGCAGAAGCGAAGGCAAAAATAATCGAGATAAATCCTGATCCAACCCCGCTTACAGGATCTGTCGACTTTTCATTCCGCGCCAAAGCCGGTGAGTTCTTGCCTATCCTCAACGAAGAGCTCCGAAGGCGAATGAGACAGAAAAAGGAATAAGCGTATGAAATATGTCTATTTTGACGCCTCCTCCGGTGTGAGTGGCGATATGATTCTGGGAGCACTGTTGGATATTGGACCAGCTCCTTCGGCTTTTCAAAAGAAAATGGTTGAGCTGAATCTGCCAGTGGAGATAACAGTTAAAGGAGTCAAGAGAGCATCCTTTCGGGGTTTAAAAGTCGATGTTTGCGTGAAAACAAAGAAGAAAATCACAAGAAAATGGCTGGACATTCAAAAAATTATTGAAAAAAGCCCTATCTCGGTGGACGGCAAAAAGCAGGCCAAAAGCATTTTCAAAAGGTTATTTGAAGCCGAGGCCTTTGTTCATGGGCGGAAATTTGCCGAAACCCATCTCCACGAGGCCGGAGCCGATGATGCGATCATCGATATTATCGGGAGTTGCTGGCTGGCCGGTGAGCTTGGCATTCGCAAGTTTTACGCCTCTCCTTTGAATCTTGGGCGAGGATCGGTGAAGACATCCCATGGCATTCTTCCTGTCCCTCCCCCGGCTGTCGGCGAGCTGCTGAAAAACATCCCGGTCTACTCCGCTCACGTCGATCGAGAACTTGTCACTCCAACCGGAGCAGCCATCCTCTCTACTTTGGCCTCAAAATTTCTCTATTTCCCTGAGCTCTGTTATCAGAAAATCGGATATGGAGCAGGAACAGAGAACTTCCCGAATTTTCCGAATATCCTTCGCATCTTCTATGGGAATGCGGAAGAAATTAAAACCGATAACAAAATTTACATGATAGAGACCAACATAGATGACGAAAGCCCCCAGATTCTGGGTCATTTCCTGGATATAGCTTTGAAAATGGGAGCATTAGATGTGTTTTTTACTCCAATTTTAATGAAAAAAAACAGGCCCGCCACAAAATTGACCGTCCTGGCAGAGCTTGGTAAAATAGATGCTCTCATTCGTGCGGTCTTTCAAGAGACAAGCACCATTGGAGTCAGATATTATCCTGTCCACCGGAGGGTTCTGGAAAGAAAAATTCAGATGGTTCGGGTTTTAGGCACAGAGATAGCAGTGAAAGTGGCTCGCCTCGGGAAGAATGAAATCAACATTCAGCCCGAATTTTCCGCATGTCAAAAAGCCGCTAAAAAAGCAAACCGCCCGTTGAGAGAGATTATGCAGCTTGCTTTAAGAGAATTTGAAAACGCAAAGAAATGAAGAAGGAGCTTCACACAGACCTATGTCAAAAAAATCCAGAGGAAAAAAAATCGATCTGAAAAAGATCGAACTCGGAGTCAAGTCCATCCTTGAAGGAGTTGGAGAAGACCCCAAAAGGCCAGGCCTAAAACAGACTCCCATTCGTGTGGCTGCAATGTTTTCCGAGATATTGGGAGGACTCAGAGAGGATCCTTCCATACACCTCAAAGTCACCCTGGGAGATAAACATGATGAGATGGTCTTGATCAAAAACATCCCTCTCTACTCGATGTGTGAGCATCATCTCCTTCCTTTTGCTGGGGTGGCCCACGTGGCCTACATCCCTAAAGAAGGAAGAATCGTGGGCCTAAGCAAAATAGCCAGGGTTGTGGACATCCTCTCGCGCCGGCTTCAGGTTCAAGAGCGTCTCACCAAACAGATCGCTGACTTAATCGCTGTCCACCTAAAGCCCCTCGGTGTGATGGTTGTCATCGAAGCCGAACACATGTGCATGTCCATGAGAGGAGCCAAAAAGCCAAAATCTTTGACCGTCACATCAGCCGTCAGGGGGTCTTTTCGAACCAGCAATGCCACGCGCACAGAAGCCATAACCCTGATCAGAGGAGGATATTCCGGTGGAAGAGAACTCTAAGACATCCTTTTATATCACAACCCCCATCTATTATGTGAATGACATTCCGCATATCGGACATGCTTACACGACTATCATTGCGGATGCTATCAGCCGCTACAAGAAACTTGCAGGGTATGATGTCTTCTTTCTCACCGGCACGGATGAGCACGGCCAAAAGGTGGAAAAATCCGCTGCGGAAAAAGGAATAACACCAATCCAGTTGGCCGACAAAGTTGTGGTCAGGTTTAAAAAGCTTTGGGATGCCTTGGATATTGGGTTCGATTCCTTTATCCGCACAACACAACATTTCCATGAACAGGGTGTCCAGAAAATCTTTCAGAAACTGAAGGATAAGGGAGATATCTACAAAGGAATATATGAAGGATGGTATTGTGTATCCGACGAAACGTTTCTCTCGGAAGATGTGCCTTTGGAGGATGGTGGGCACAAAACCTGCCCTGATTGCGGGAAAAAGGCCAATGTCGTTTCTGAGGAATGTTATTTTTTTAAACTCTCCGCCTACGAGAAACAGCTGCTCGATTTTTATCAAAAAAATCCGACTTTTGTCCGGCCGCAAAGCCGGATGAATGAAGTGGTCAGTTTTGTCCGCCAAGGGCTCAAAGATTTGAGCATTACCCGGACAACGGTCAAATGGGGCATCTCCCTTCCCGACGATCCGGCCCATACAATCTATGTCTGGTTTGATGCTCTCCATAACTACCTCACCGGCATTGGATACGATTGGGACATGAAAAATTTTAAAAAATATTGGCCTGCAACCGTTCATCTTATTGGGAAAGATATTCTCAGACATCATGCCGTTTTCTGGCCGGCTTTCCTGATTGCCGCCGGATTCCCCCTCCCAAAGACTGTTTATGCCCATGGGTGGTGGCTCAAGGATGAGTCCAAGATGTCGAAATCAAGAGGCAATGTCCTTGATCCTTGGACCATTCTGAATGCCTTCGGGCCAGATCCTCTTCGTTATTTTTTGCTGCGCGAAATTCCGATCGGCCTTGACGGCAACTTTTCTCACGAGGCTTTCATCCACCGGGTGAACTCTGATCTGGCAAATGATCTGGGGAACCTTATCCAACGCCTCCTGACGATGATTCATAATTATTTTGACGGGCAAATCAGGATCACAGGCGAAGAAACAGACTCAGACAAAAATCTGCGGCTCGCATTTGATGCCTTTAAAGATAAAGTAAACCATCACTTTGAAGATTATGCTATCAATAAAGCCCTAGAAGAGATTTGGGTCTACATCAATTCTGTGAACAAATATCTTGCAGAAAATGAGCCATGGAAATTATCGAAGGAGGAATCCCAAAGGGCTAGGCTGGGGAGAATCCTTTATCAAGCCACCTGTGCAATGAGAGGAATCATTTACTTTGTGTATCCGGTCCTCCCGGAATCATCTAAAAAAATGTGGAAATTTCTCGGGGAAACAAAACCCTTAGAGGAAGAACCTTACTCAGATTTGGCATTTTTCAACTTGAAACCGGACCAAACAATACAAAAACCTGAACCGTTATTCCCGAGAGTCAATTTAAAAGATTTCTTAAAAGAGGGGGGAAACCAAAAAGTTTCGCCTCCTAAGGAGGAGATTATGGATATCGTTACATTTGATGAATTTAAAAGGATGGATTTCAGGGTTGGAGAAATCATAAAGGCCGAACGTGTAGAAGGGACAGAAAAACTCGTAAAGATGGAGGTCAGCATCGGAACAGAAACGAGACAGATGATCGGCGGGATTGCGGACAAATATACCCCAGAGGAACTGATGGGCAAAAAGGTCATCGTGATCGTTAACTTGAAGCCGGCTGTCATCCGTGGCATCGAATCTCAGGGCATGCTTCTTGCCGCCGAAGTGGAAGGAAAGGCCATCATTCCCGTTTTCACAGAAGATGTTCCAGCGGGTGCGAAAGTCCGCTAGATCATGAAACGAAGAACGTTCTTTCACTCTTGTTTTGGAACCGTTGCGGGCCTAAAATCCAACCTTTTTTCCGGCACAGCCCAAAGGTATGCCAGACACGTTTCAAAAAAATCAGGGATGAACAAAAAAGTTTTTGTAAAAATAATCGGGACCGCTCAGGATGGAGGTATCCCCCATATCGGATGTTTTTGCCCTAACTGCCAGCGCGCCTGGAAAGAGCCCAGATTCGTCCGTCTCATTTCCTCCCTCGCCCTATTCGATCTCATCGAAAATAAAACCATACTCATCGATGCCACACCTGACATACGGGCCCAGACTAGGATGATTCAAGAACACATGAAACCTAAAAAGACGGCAAATAGATATTGGCCTGACAAGATTCTGTTAACTCATGCGCATATCGGCCATTATACAGGATTAATGTTTTACGGGTATGAAGCCCTTGCAACGGACAGACTTCCCGTTTATTGTTCCAAAAGGATGAATGATTTTCTGACCCGAAACGGTCCTTGGAGCCAGCTCGTTAATCAGAAAAATATCATCACCCAAACCATCATCCCAGGACAGATTTTCTCACTCACGCCTCGAATCGAAGCCCTTGCCTTTCAAGTTCCTCATCGGGACGAATTCACTGACACACTTGGATTTAAAATAAAAGGTCAAAACAGATCTCTCCTGTATATCCCCGATATTCACAATTGGAAGATATGGGATCTTTCGATCGTCGATGAGGTTCAAAAGGTTGACATAGCCTTGCTCGATGGAACATTTTATTCCCCCGAGGAGTTGCCTTCCCGTGATTTATCATCGATAGGACACCCCTTTATCTCGGATTCCATGAAACTCTTAAAGGATGTTGCCCGGGGCGGAAAAACTCAGATCTTCTTCTCACACCTGAACCATTCCAATCTCGCACTCGATCCAGACAGAGAGGCAAGAAAATCTTTAGAAAAGAACGGATTATCTTTGGCAGAAGACGGAATGGAGTTTTCTTTATGAAGAAGATTCTGCCAGGGATGGCAAATATTTTTTCAGCCGGGTTGAGGAAATAGCTCCCTCTCGGACTAAGCTAGCTTCCTCCCCCGATAAATCCACCACTGTTGAAGGAAAAAGCCCTTTGGTTTTTCCTCCATCCACAATGAGATCAACTTCGCCTTCGAATAATGCTTTGACCTTTTTGGGATCGGAAATTTCCATTTCTCCTGAGACATTGGCACTCGTCGCTGTAATCGGAAAACTGACCTGGTGTACCAATGATCTCACCCATTTATGTCCAGTCAGCCGCACCCCGATTGTCCCCTCAGGTCCCAGCAATAAAATCGGTACTGTGGGGGAGGCTTTCAAAATAACGGTCAGCGGCCCAGGCCAAAATTTTGAAATAAGCGGCCTTAAAATCGGAGGAATTTCGGATGTAATCTGGTAAAGCATGGCAAGTTCAGAAATCACAACCGATAGAGGTTTTTCAGGATCACGCCTTTTCAAGCGATAAACTTTCTGGATAGCCGCCGCAGAAAATCCACTGGCACCTAACCCGTAGAACGTTTCTGTGGGATAAGCGATGATACCGTCTTCCTGCAATACTCTTGCTATTTTATCGATCTTATCGATCTCGATAGTATCCGGGGAGATTTTGATGATTTTTGTTTTCATGATGTGTGCTGATTCTATATTAAAAAACCGCACAAGGATTTGTAAAGGACTTGACTCGCCAGGAATTCTATCCTATAAACAAAGATTAATAAGAATTTACGATATTATGTGGACAATTGACCCTTTTTAGAAACATGGAGGCTATAAATCCCCCCTGATATAGGAGGGATTATTCTTGGCACAGATTTTGCATATTACAAAAACAGAGGTGAAAAAAATGAAAAAAACACTGATTCTGATGACAGCCTTGATTCTGATGATCCCAGGCTTTATGTTTTCCGATCTTGTGACATTCAAAGTTGGCTATTTCATTCCTCGCACACAATTTGATGTCCGAGGCGATAGTCTTTGGATGATCGAATTCGATCAGATGTCTTTTTCTAAATCCAATTATCAGACTACAAACTTTGGATTTGGTTATGAGTATTTCTTCTCAAAAAATCTGAGTCTTGTTTTAAACATAGAAGGTTATTCCAAGAACAAGTTAGGACAATACACAGATTATGTGGCTGTTGAAGACTTCGATGGCGTCTGGGCCTACCCGATCGATGATTTTAATGGTAATTGGATCCCCTCCCACACATTCAGCGTGTCGATCACTCCCTTCCAACTTTCGGTGAAGATCGCTCCTCTGGGAAGGCGTATGAAAATTATCCCTTACATCGGAGGAGGAGTGGGAGTCTATCTCTGGAGCGTCAGGCTTTTTGGTGACGTCATTGATTTCAGTGACATATGGTGGGATGAACAATATGAAATCGAGGTATACCCCATAAAACAGTGGGATGCAAGAGAGGAGAACAAAATCAAAGTCGGCTTTCAAGGATTTGCGGGCATTATGGTTCCTCTGGCAAACCGGATTAGCCTCGAGGCAGAATTCAAATACAACTATGCCATGGCAGATTTTACCGAAGCATTCCAAGGATTCGAGCGTTTTGACTTAAGCGGGTATCAAATCTCGATCGGCATGAATTACTGGTTTTAAAAAGAGTCGTAAGACACGATTTCTTCCATGCTTTTTCGCCCTCTAGAGGCAGGATTTTCACCTGGGTAGCCCAATGGGGTTAGAGCCAAAACTCTTACGTCGTCTGGAACATTCAAGATAGATTTGACCTCGCTTTCATCAAAAGCTCCAATCCAGCATGTTCCCAGTCCTTCTTCCTGTGCCTGCAGTATCAAATGTTCGAAGGCAATTGCCACGTCCACTGGCCACGATTTCATGTAGTTGCCCATTCGGGAATAACACTTTTCAGGAAATCCACACGCAACAACTACGACAGGAGCTTGGGCAATAAAAGACTGTCTTAGAGAGGCGTGAACCAGACGTTGTTTTAAAGATTCGTTTTTCACAAGGATAAATTTCCAGGGTTGAAGATTTTTTCCAGAAGGAGAAAACCGAGCAGCATCCATCACCCGGAAGAGAACTTCCTCTGGAATTGGATCAGGCCTGTATCTGCGCACGCTGCGCCTTTTTTTTATGACATTCAGGATACTCATGTCCCCTCCTTTTTTGGCTGGTATTTCTGAACCAACGAAAGATATTTTTTTTCTTCTTCATGTTTATTTCGTTTCCTGAAACCCTGGATCAATATTTGGCATTTTTTCACAAGCTCTTGTTTGACTGACTGGGCCTGTCCAGAAGTCAGATCCAACTTCAAAGCCTTTTCCAAAGCATATACACGAAACCTGTCCATGCCCCAGAACTGTTTGGAGAGCTGATCAGCATGTCCTCCCCGCTTGACGATCAAAGGCAAATCGATCAAATAAATCGGGAACCGATGGGCCAAGCGTATGCCAAGATCATAATCCTCACAAGCAGGCATGCTCTCATCAAATTCACCAACAAGGTCAAACACCTCCCTTCTGAAAAAAGCAGAGGAAAGACTCAACAAACAGAGGGGCAAGATTTTATCAAAAATCCAACCGGAATATTTCTGATGCTTTTTTTTCGGATTCACAAACACGCCGTTGCGAATCCAAATCTCTTCGGTATAACAAACCATCGCCTCAGGATAGGCTTCCATAAAACTCATCTGGGCACTCATTTTATTCGTTATCCACAGATCATCGGAATCCAGGAACGCGATAAAATCCCCCGAGGAGAGATGAAGTCCTTGATTCCTGGCCATACTGATCCCCTGATGCTGTTGAAAAAAATAATTCACCTTTTTACCAAAGGACCGGGCGGCCTTTTCTGTCTCATCGGTCGAGCCGTCATCGATCACCCAGAGCTCAAAACATGGATCTCCGCAGCAATGGCTAAAATAATCCTGGTCAAAAACGGACTGGAGAGCTTCTGATAAAAAAGAAGCCCTGTTGTAGGTCGGAATGATAACACTGATCATTGATTAAGTTTATTTCTGATAAACATTTCATTCAGCACATCAGGGGATTCGGTTTATCGTCAACAATCTCTTCTCATCGAATGCAATAGTCAACCGTCCCCACACCGTTTGTACCTCAATAGTTCCAGAAAAAACGCACTGAGCGGACGGTTTATCGAGAACGTCGAAAACTTCTTTGCCAACCTCAAAAAAATTCAATAGCAGCGGAAGGGAAAATATCTTTTCTCCCTGCTCAGGGATATTTTTATCCCCCTTGATTGTTCCTTGTTCAATCTTATACCCCGCCAGAGTTAAGGTGTAACCTATCCGGCTCACCATGAGTTCGAATCTGTTTTTATTTATGAATTTTACCTCGAAGTTTAACTCTGCCCCTCCGATCGTAAGTGTCTTCACCCGAAGCTGGACGATCTCGAGATCGGGCTTCCAGAATATCGGAAAATCTCCTGTGAAAGCCAGCGCGAGCTTGCCCTTTTTCTTCCGTCCGTCCGAAAACCTCGCCCAACCCACAAGATTGCATATGGCATGAAGTTCATTTTCCATCTTTGGAATGGCCCGGAATAGGTTCTCATATGTGATCTTAATCGGAAACGCCACTAGGGTTTCATCTCTCGCTTCAATCCGAACTCCTTCTTCCAAATCCGTTTCTAACTGAAGATAATCCCTTTGATCGACGATAAAGCGATAATCATAACCTGAGAGAAAATAGACCTTTGAAGAGGAATTCGCGATCCTCACATAAAAGACGAGCGTTAGGCCATCCAGGCTGAAATCTCGAATTCTTTTTTCTTTCAGTTCAATTTTCAAATCTTTCGTTAGAGAGGCTGAAAATGAAAAATTGGCAATTATCGCGAGAAAACCCATAAGGAAGGCCACTTTATTTCTCATTCTTCGACTCCTCGATGCCCTAGGATACAATACTGTGGCCAAGAGCTCAAGAAATAGCGAGGTCAGGCTTTTATAAACTTAATAATTCCTGTAAAATTTTATAATAATTTCCAGAAAGAGTACAATGAAACCAAAAAATGGCCTTGAGCCCATGAAACTTAAATTAGACTTCAGAGAAAATAACTTTTTCATCGGCCATTTCGGCGAGGATGTGTACGCCGTGGGTGGCTATGTGCGGGATGTCATACGCGGAGATCCATCAGAAGATGTCGATATTCTGATCATGCATCACACGACAGATGAAATCATAAAAAAATTGAAGCCCTATGGTCATGTGGATATAGTCGGAAAAAGTTTCGGTGTAATCAAATTCACCGTCGAAGGAAAAACATATGACATTGCTCTACCGAGAAAAGACAGGCCCAAACAGGCAAAAATCCGAAAACACAAGGATTTCATAATCTCTGCCGATCCGGACTTGCCTCTCGAAAAGGATTTGGCGCGAAGAGATTTTCGGTGCAACAGCATTGCTGTCCGACTCAGCGATGGAAATATATTTGATCCTCATCACGGGCAAAAAGATATTCATGCAAAAGTTTTAAAGCTGACAAATCCCCAAGCTTTCCCCGAAGACCCTCTCCGTGTTCTTCGAGCCGCCCGTTTTGCATCAATTCTCGGTTTTTCTGTAGATCCCACGATGTACGAAATTGCGAAGGACATCGATCTCAGAGGAATTAGCGTGGAGAGAATAAAGGAAGAGTTGTACAAAATAATGCTCCTCTCTCCCCGACCTTCTTTGGGCTTAGACGAATTGTTCAAGCTTAACGCTTTGCGTCAGCTTTTTCCAGAACTCTACAGGCTTACGCTCTGTATCCAGGACTCTGCGTTTCATCCTGAAAAAGATCTTTTCGGTCACCACACAGTTTGGGCCCATACACTGATCTCAATAGACCAGGCAAAAAGGCTGTCTGCTCGCTTTCAACTGGACAGACAAAAATCTCTTGCCCTACTCCTGGCTGCCCTCTTTCATGACGTTGGCAAGCCTGATGCAACCCAATGGGAGTTTAAGAAGGGTAGAATGGTAATCACCAGCAACGGCCATGATATCGCCAGTGCAAAAATTTCAAGAAAAATACTCGGCCGGTTGAAAATATTTTCATGGAATGGCTGCAACATGAGAAAGATAATTCCCTCCTTGATCAGATGTCACCACCGAACTTCTGAGCTTTGGCAGAACAGGGATGTTGTCACCAAGAAGGCCTTTATCCGTTTGGCAGCTGATGTGGACGGGGAGATTGAACTTCTCGTCTATCTGGACGCAGCCGATCGAGCTGGAAGGAAAAAGAAACCAATCCAGGGGCTGGATCGCGAGGGCCGATGGATGCTTAAAAAATTCGAAGAACTAAATGTTTCCAGAGAAACCATTCAGCCCCTGATTATGGGGAGAGACTTGATCAAAATGGGAGTTGCTCCCGGGCCTGCGATGGGAAGCTATCTCAAAGAGCTGTACCAGATGCAGCTTGACAACGAATTTGAAACTAGAGAATCGGGTTTGCGTATGGCTAAAGAATTGATAAAGCGAGGACTCCCATGAAACTATTCGTCGCTGGAGGAGGGGGATATATCGGTTCTCATACTGTCCAGGAACTGATCCGGGAGGGATTCGAAGTCGTTAGCTTTGACAATTTTTCCACAGGAAAGCGGGCGCTCGTCCCCAAAGGAAAAGTGGTGGAAGGAGATCTGCAGGATCTATCAGACATTGAGGAGGTTTTTCATACACATGATTTCCAGGGCGTTCTCCATTTTGCCTCTCTCATTCAAGTCGGAGAATCCTATATCAATCCCCAAAAGTACTACAAACATAACTTGATCACCAGTTTGAATCTTCTTCAGGCTATGCTTCAGGCAAATGTAAGACTTTTCATTTTCTCCTCCAGCGCGGCTGTTTATGGAATTCCAGAACAGATCCCTATCCCTGAATCCCATCCGTTGAATCCCTCGAATCCTTACGGGCTGACAAAGTTTTTCGTTGAAAAAATCCTTTTAGACTACGAGAGAGCTTACGGGCTCAAGTTTATTTCGCTCCGGTATTTTAATGCGGCAGGAGCCGACCCTGAAGGCCGACTGGGAGAAATGCACGATCCCGAAACACATCTTATCCCTAACATATTGTCGTATCTCCTGGGAAAAAAGAAAAATTTTGACCTTTTTGGGAATAACTTTTCAACTCCGGATGGAACAGCCATCAGAGATTATATCCACGTTACGGACTTAGCCAGGGCCCATGTATTGGCCCTTAAAAAACTTTTTACTCTAAAAAATAGTGATTTCATCAACCTGGGCACTAATAAGGGATATTCCGTCATGGAAGTGATCAAAAAAGTGGAAACGGTAACTGGTCAAAAAGTGCCCTATTCATTGAAACCCAAAAGAAAAGGGGATGTGGATGTGCTTCTGGCTTCAAGGGAGAAGGCCAAACAACTTCTCGGGTGGGATCCGAAACATTCAGATTTGGACACCATCATCGAAACCGCCTGGAAATGGCACCAAAAAATATCCAAATAAAAAAAGCCTCCCACTCGCCTCTGCAATTTTAAGGGCAATTCTCCGACTAAATTATGTATTTAGGTTTCCAGATATCAATGGATTTGGTTGGGTCGCCCGCATGGAATAAAATGTCGATGAATAATGGAATGACTTAACATTTTTTATTCCTCGGAAATGAGATGGCATCGACAGTTTTTATGAATGATTCTAGATCTGGATCATTCACGAGTCGAGATTGTTGTAGCGGCAAGGACGTGGCTCATGAAGGTGTAGTATTCTACCGTGAATGGGCACGACGAAGCCGATGCAATGAGATCGTCTCGCCTGAAAGGTAAAAAATGTCGATGAATAATGGAATGACTTAACATTTTTTATTCCTCGGAAATGAGATGGCATCGACAGTTTTTATGAATGATTCAGATGAAGTGAGTTGACTCAATGCGTATATAAATGGTATAAATTAAATCTTTTAGGATTAGAAAAGTGAAAAAACAGAAAAAAATTCCAGGGATCATATTTGTGATTCCCTGGATCATTTTACTGTGGAGCTGTTCCAGTCATCAAGAGCCTCCGATTGAAATCCCGAAAATTCCTGCCCAACGACCTGTAGCAGAACAGACGACGCAAGAGACTGAGCCTCCTGAAGAAGTGCTGGTTGTCGAGACAGAAAAAAAGAAAAACCCAGTAGAAGAACAGGTTGAAGAAGAGATCCCCCTTGAGGAAGAATCACTTCTCGAAGAACATACCGAACCTTCAGAACTTCTCGACGAAGCCTTTGATGCCTACCAAGACGCCCGAATGGCATGGGACAGGGGGGATCTTGACACGGCGTTAGCAGCCCTTGATGAAGCCTACAGCATTCTCCTCAAACTTGACCTCCCACTGGATTCCCCGTTGATCCAGGAAAAAAACGACCTCCGTTTGCTGATAGCCAGAAGGATTCAGGAAATCCATGCTTCACACTTTACGGCCATTAACGGGAACAATGGAACCATTCCCCTTGATGAAAACGAACACATTCAGAAAGAAATTAAGAGTTTCCAGACTGTTGAAAGAAAAGAATTCGAACAGGCTTATAAACGTTCAGGCTTTTACATAAATATGATACGTGAAAAAATGCAAAAAGCAGGCCTTCCCGAAGAGCTTGCCTGGATGCCGATGATCGAAAGCTGGTTCAAAGTCACGGCTTACTCCCGCGCCCATGCTCTGGGCTTATGGCAATTTATATCCTCTACAGGATATCGATTCGGGCTGAAAAGAGACCGCTGGATCGATGAACGGATGGATTTTGAGAAGGCATCAGACGCCGCCATTCAATACCTGGACGAACTTCACTCTATGTTTGGAGACTGGACAACTGCCTTAGCCGCTTATAATTGTGGAGAGTTCAGAGTCCAACGAGTTATCCGCTCTCAAAGATGGGAATACATGGATAATTTTTGGGATCTGTATCTTATGCTTCCCCACGAAACTTCCCGTTTTGTCCCGCGATTTATCGCAACACTTCTCATTGTCCAGAATCCCGATAAATATGGTTTCAGCCTTCCTCAGCCTGATCTTCCTTTACGCTATGATACAGTACAAATCAATCGCCCTGTCAAGCTCTCATCGCTCTCGAGCACTCTCGGACTGAACAAAGGAGCTTTAATCCGTCTCAATCCCGAACTCAGGAACAAATCCACGCCGGACAGCGAATACCTTCTGCGAGTTCCCGAAGCATATGGAGAAAGGGTGTTGGCGTCCCTCGATGCCGTATCCCGGTATATTCCCCCAGAAGCGACCTATAGGAATCATTATGTTCGCAGGGGAGAAACCGTTTCAGTCATCGCCCGACGCTACGGGATTTCTGTTTCGGCTATCGCTCGTGCAAACCGTCTCGGACGGAATTATCTCATCCGAGTCGGGCAAAGGCTAAAGATTCCTGTTCGAGGAAGCAGTTATTCTTCTTATCGGCCTCGCTCTCTTATAAAAGAGGGCGAGAAACTGGTTTATGGTGTGAAAAAAGGAGACAATCTCTATATTATTGCCAAATCTTTCAACACCACTGTCCAAGAGATAAAAAAACAGAACAATCTTCAGAGTAACATGCTCCGTGTGGGGCAGAAACTTGTGATCCAATCCGGCACACCAGAAGGGGCAACTCCTTACACTGTGAAATCCGGCGATACCCCTTATAAAATTGCCAAAAAATATAGAATGGACCTGAATTATTTGCTCGCTTTAAACGGCCTCAGCAGGCGATCAAAGATATACCCCGGTCAACAACTCTGGGTAACTGAAAACAACAATCCGTAAATATAATTCCTGCACATATTCCCACTGAGGATATATAGGATCGTGTCTATTCTTACAGCAATAAATCCCGTTAAAAAAATCATGTTTATGAATAATTCAGGTTAATTGACCCGCATGTTTGGTTGTGGAATGTTAAAATTTTTAAAGGCTGTTGCTGTTGAAGATAGAAAAATTGGAAGATGTCATACTAATAAAAGAAATTGATGATCATATTTCCCATTTTTACAAAAAACACAAAAAAATATTTTTGATTGTTTTTCTATTGCATTCCTCCATATTTTTGTTGTGGACTACAGAAATATATTTGACCTTGTTATTTATAGGTGCCGAAGAAGTCACTTTGATTAAGAGCTATCTCATTGTTTCACTTGGGGCATTTGTTGTAATGTTGCCCACAATGCTGGCCTCGCTAGGAACGTATGAGATCACTTATATAACCATATTTGTCTTGCTGGGCCTTAGAGCGGATACCGGAATGACATTGATCCTGATAAGAAGAATCATAGCTCTGATATGGGCAGGTATCGGCTTGCTCTTGATGTTTAAAAAACAGCGGGAAAAATAATCAAAGGGAATGATTATTTTTTTGACTTTGCTATTTCTTTGGCTTTTTCTGCAGTGGTTTTTTTCTTTACCTTTTTCTTAAACTCTGTGCCGACAAGTTCGAGAAAGGCCATTTCAGCTCCATCTCCAGCTCGATGGCCGATTTTTACAATCCGCGTGTATCCTCCCGGTCTTTCGCTAAAACGCGGGCCAATCTCGTCAAAGAGTTTTTTCACTACATCTTTTTTATAGATAAACCTGAAAGCGAGTCGCCGGGAGTGAAGAGAATTTTTTTTGGCAAGAGTAATCATTTTTTCCGCAATTGGCCTTGCAGCTTTGGCTTTTGCCAGAGTCGTTCTGATCCTTTCTTTTTCCAGGAAGGATGTGACAAGATTTCGTAACAATGCTTTTCTTTGGGAAGAATCTCTGCTGAGTTTTTTCCCTTTGACCCGATGCCTCATTCTTGGACCTCTTCCTCTTCTTCTTTCTTCTCTCCCTCAATCTGCTCCAATAGATTTGGATGGAGATCTAGATTTAGACCTAAACCTAATTCATGAAGGGTCTCTTTTATTTCTGTCAAAGATTTTCGGCCAAAGTTTTTTGTTTTGAGTAGGCCCTCCTCCGTTTTCTGAACGAGCTCATAGATTTTCTCTATTCCTGCAGACCTGAGACAGTTATTAGACCTGACAGAGAGCTCCAGATGATCGATGGATTTTAAAAGGATATCTTTTTGAGAATAATAGGGAATCTCCCTCCGTTCTGGGATTTGTTCCCTCACCAGGGGCTCGTCTACGATATTAAGAAAGATGGCCAAGTGATCCCTGAGAATTTTTGCGGCTTGACTCAAAGCATCTTGAGGAGAAATAGCCCCTGTTGTCCAGATTTCAAGCGTGAGGTTTTCGTAATCGACTCGCTTCCCCACCCTTGCCGGATCCACTTTGAAGTTGACCTTCAGGACTGGCGAATGGGAAGAGTCCACAGGGATAAAATCAACGCTCAATTCTTCATCGAAATTTCGATCTGCAGGCATATATCCTCTGTTGTTCTTTACGATCATTTCCATATCCAATTTACCGTCTTTGTCAAGGGATGCAATATGGACATCCTTATCGAGAATCTCTACATCAGAATCGCCAACGATATCTGCTGCCGTAACCTCTGCCGGGCCCTCTTTTTTCAAGGTCAGAGTTTTAGGTTCGTCCCCTTCCATTTTCAGCGGGATGCTTTTGGCATTGAGAACAATATCGGTCACATCTTCAACAACCCCGGGAAGAGTAGAAAACTCGTGCAGAACGCCTTGAATTCGGACAGTCGAGATGGCGGCACCAGTGATGGAGGAGAGAAGAATTCTACGGAGTGCGTTTCCTATAGTGATCCCATAACCTCTCTCAAAAGGCTGAGCGGAAAATTTGCCGTATGTTTCTGTTAGCGTTTCATAATCACATTCCAAGTATTTCGGCATCTGAAAGCCTGTTTCTATCATGCTTCCTCCTTTTTTTCATGTTCTTGTTTTCCATTCAAAATGTTGGACAAGACCTACTTTGAATAGAGCTCGACAACCAGGTGCTCTTCTACAGGAATCGGGATTTCCTCTCGTTCGGGCAATGAGCGGACTCTCACTTCCATTTCGTCTCTATCCACTTCAAGCCAGCCTGGCACAGACTTTCCTTTATGGAAATCGACGATCGCTTTCAACTCCTCATGTTTTTTCGATTTATCCCGAAAGGAGAGGACTTCTCCTATGTTAACCAGTTGAGAAGGCACGTTGACTTTTTTATCATTAATCCGATAATGGCCGTGAGTGATGAGCTGTCGAGCATGGGCTCTTGAATGGGCAAAACCAGAAAGGAAAACGACATTATCCAATCTTCTCTCCAGCATTTGCAATAGGCTTTCTCCCGTGATCCCTTTTTTTCTTTCCGCTCTCTGGAAGTATAGGCGAAACTGCCTTTCCGACATGCTGTAATAACGTTTGAGTTTCTGTTTTTCCCTGAGCTGAATGCCATAGCCCAGAATTCTTCTTCTGGCTCTTCCATGCTCACCAGGAGGATAAGGCCTTCGTTCGACTGGACATTTTTCGGTCAAACATTTGTTTCCTTTCAAAAAAAGTTTTTCCCGTTCTGCCCGGCATAGCCGACAAACAGGCTCTTTATATCTTGACATCTTCTTCTCCTTGCTGTTTCATCTCTAAACTCTTCTTCTCTTTCTCACCCGGCAGCCGTTGTGCGGAATCGGTGTAACATCCCTGATGGACTTTATCTCCATACCGTCTGCTTGCAAGGCTCTGATTGCAGACTCCCTTCCTGCACCGGGGCCTTTGATTTTGACATCGACATAACGCACCCCGAATTCCTTGGCTTTTGACGAAACTTCCTTGGCTGCCAACTGTGCCGCGAAAGGGGTGCCTTTTCGCGCCCCTTTAAAACCTGCCGTGCCTGAACTGGCCCAGCAAAGGGAATGGCCTTGCTGATCCGTTATGGTGATGATCGTGTTATTAAATGTCGATTGGATATATGCGATACCAAAGCCAATTTCCTTTTTTACTTTCTTTTTTTTAGTTTTTTTTCTCGGTTTGGCCATTTTTTTAGCTCCTTCTACTTCTTTTTTATGGTATGTCCGCGAGGCCCTTTGCGTGTGCGGGCATTGGTTTTTGTCCTTTGCCCTCTAACAGGAAGTCTCCTTCTATGCCTCAATCCTTTGTAAGAGCCTATATCCATCAACCTTTTAACATTAAGGGTTATTTCTTTTCTCAGATCTCCTTCGATTTTCTCTTGAGTCTCGATGATTTTCCTTATCTTGTTGACTTCATCCTCACTCAGAGCTTTAACTTTCTTATCCTTGTCTATCTTCGCCGCTTGGAGTATTTCGTTAGCCTTTGAACGACCTATCCCAAAAATATAGGTCAAACCGACTTCAATCCTTTTATCGGGAGGGAGGGTGATTCCAGCTATTCTTGCCATTTTTACCTCATTTATCCTTGTTTTTGTTTATGTTTAGGATTCGTACAGATGACTCGAAGAGTGCCTTTTCTTTTGATGATTCTGCAATTTCTGCAGATTTTCTTAACAGATGCCCTGACTTTCATCGTTTTTTTCCTCTATTTGAATCGGTAGGTAATTCTTCCTTTTGTTAAATCGTATGGGGAAAGTTCGATAAGAACCTTGTCTCCGGGTAGAATACGGATAAAATGTTTGCGCATTTTGCCTGAAATATGAGCAAGAATGACATGCTTGTTAGCCAGTTCCACCCGGAACATCGCATTCGGGAGCGTCTCGATGACCGTTCCTTCTGTTTCAAAAACATCCTGCTTAGGCATGAGGTGACTCCTTAGCATAAGGCCAATTTTTCTCTTCTATCTGGCTCAATATCTCGGCACCCTGTTGAGTGAGAGCAACCGTGTGCTCAAAGTGAGCGGAAAGGCTTCTATCTTTGGTGATCGCTGTCCAATTGTCATCCTGGATTTCAACATTCCAGTCACCCGCAGCAATCATCGGCTCTATAGCCAAAACCAGTCCCCTCTTTATTTTCGGGCCTCGTCCCGGGGCTCCAAAATTAGGAATCTGGGGTTCTTCATGCAGCGATAATCCGATTCCGTGTCCAACAAAGGACCGGATAACGGAAAATCCCTCTGCCTCGACAGAATTCTGTATAGCAAAGGAGATATCCGATATTCGGTATCCTTCTTGAATTTTTTCAAATCCCTTAAAAAACGCCTTTTCTGCTGCTTCAATTAGTCGTTTTGCCATTGGACTGGTTTTACCAACCGGATAAGTCACCGCCGCATCTCCATAATAACCGTCGTATATGACTCCAAAATCCAAGCTGAGGATATCCCCATCCCGCAGCCGGCGGGAGGATGGAATCCCATGAATAATCTCTTCATTTATGGATGTGCAGAGAGAGGACGGGTAACCTCGGTAACCTTTAAAAGCAGGAACAGCATCCATCTCTCTGGCTCTTTTTTCAGCAAAAGCATCTAACTCTTTTGTCGGTATTCCTGCTTCAATCATCTTCCGGAGCTCTGCCAATACTTGAGCCACTATACGACTGCTTTTCCTGATGGCAACGATTTCTTTCTCACTCTTGAGCACGATCATCGAACGGCCTCTTTTTGGCTTAATTTTGCCAGCTCACCGCTTAAAACAGTCTGGATGCTCTGAAAGACCGATTTTATGTCCGAGTCTCCCTCGATTCTATGATAGTTTTTCTTTTTTTTATAATACTCAACCAGCGGCTCGCTTTCTTTGCGATACACTTTCAGCCTTTCTATAATGACATCTGGCATATCGTCCTGCCTCTGAATAAGCTCAGCATTGCAGGCATCACATATAGTGGGCCGGTCGGGAGCCTTTACAAAAAGATTATAGATCTTTCCACACCAGGAACAGAGCCTCCGTGAGGCTAGTCTTTCTATCAATCTCTCCTCACTCGATCGGATATCCAAAACAAGCTCAGCCTGCTGATCTGCCATGCCTTCGAGCATTCGTGCCTGTTTAATGTTCCGTGGAAATCCATCCAAAATATATCCTTTTTGGCAGTCTTGCTTGGCGATCCTCTCTTCGAGCAGCTTCTGCACAAGATCATCATTCACTAAGTCTCCTCTGTTCATGGCTGCTTTCGCTTTTTTTCCTATGGAAGTTTCATCCCGAACGGCTTCACGCAAAAGGTCTCCCGTTGAAATCTTGGGAAAGCCATATTCTTGTGCGATTAAATCCCCTTGGGTACCCTTACCGCTGCCAGGGGGGCCGAGCAAGATTATTCTCATCCGCGCCTTCCCCTTAATCGTCCCCGCCGCATAAATCCGTCGTAATGACGCATGACAAGTTGAGCTTCAATCTGTTGCATGGTATCCATAGCCACACCAACAACAATAAGAATGGAGGTTCCCCCAAAATAAAAGTTCACATTTAATCCTTGGGTAAACCATCTAGGCAAATTGGCATCTAAAAAAGCTCCGATGAACGGGAGAGCACTCACTTTGAAGCCTGTGATCATAAATTCTGGCAAAACAGACACAGCCGCAAGATAGATGGCCCCTACCAATGTGATGCGCGAAAGGACTCCATCAATGAAGTCGGACGTATTTTTCCCCGGTCTGATTCCAGGGATAAACCCACCATACTTTCTCAGGTTGTCAGCCACATCCGATGGATTAAAAATAATCGATACATAAAAATAAGTGAAGAAGATGATAGATGCAACGTAAAGCAGGTTGTAAAGAGGCATGCCCATCCCGAACTGCATGGCCATATTCTGGATAAAAGGCACCTTAACCATCTGCGCAATCGTGGAGGGAATGGTAACGATGGAAGCTGCAAATATAATCGGGATAACTCCCCCAGTATTCACTCTCAGGGGCAGATGGGTGCTCTGCCCTCCATAGATTTTTCGGCCCACAACCCTTTTGGCATAGGACACAGGAATTCGCCTCTGCCCTCGTTCGACAAACACGATTATAACGATGACCGCAAGCATAATGGCTAATAGGAAGATCATCCTGAGCGGAGACATATCCCCAGATCGAATTCCCCCCAAAATGCTCTGGATACCGCTGGGCAGCCTGACGACAATCCCAGCAAATATAATAAGAGATATCCCGTTCCCGATGCCCCTTTCTGAAATTTGTTCTCCCAGCCACATGATAAATACTGTTCCCGTGGTCATCGTGAGGATCGTGAGAAGCCGGAATCCCCATCCTTTATTTGGGACGATGGGTAACCCGCTGACTGGACTTGTTAAGCTCTCCAAAAAAATGCTGATTCCGAAAGACTGGATCAGACAGATTAAAATGGTGCCATATCGGGTATATTGGGTGATTTTCTTCCGCCCCAATTCCCCCTCTTTCGATAACCTCTCCAGGTAAGGCCAAACCACTTGAAGAAGCTGCAGGATAATAGAGGCACTTATGTAGGGCATGATGCCCAGGGCAAAAATCGTCATTCGGGACATGCTCCTGCCTGTGAATAAGTCCACGAATCCCAAGATTGTGCCTTTTTGCATTTGCCAAAACTCTTCAAGAGCAGGGGCACTGATACCCGGGCTGGGAATCTGAGCGCCTATCCGATAAACCGCCAACAGGAGCAAAGTGAAGATAACCCTTTTTCTTAGATCAGGAATGCTGAATATGTTTCTTATGCTGTCTAACATCACTTACTTCCAATAATAATGGCTTTCCCACCCGCTTTTTGAATCTTTTCTTGGGCGGATTGACTAAACTTATGGGCATGGATTTCTTTTGCAGATGTGAGTTCTCCCCTTCCCAAAATCTTGACGGCATGCGATTCTTTCTTGATAAGACCTGCATCGAAAAGATCCTTCAACTTAATTTTGCTTTTGCTGATTCGTTCGAGACGATCCAGATTAATCTCGTCATATTCTTTTTTGAAAATATTCTTGAATCCACGTTTGGGGACTCTCCGGCTGAGAGGCATTTGCCCACCTTCAAAACTTCGTTTACGAGAGTATCCTGAGATGGATTTTTGTCCTTTTGTTCCGCGTCCGGCCGTTTTTCCCCTGCCTGAACCAGGTCCCCGGCCTGCGCGTTTTCTATTTTTGCGTGATTTTTTTGCAGGATGAAGGGTGCTCAAGTCCATTTTGTCTCCAAAACTTCCACATTCACCAAGTGGGATACCTTATTTATCATTCCTCTAATCTCAGGACAATTCTTACGAATCACCACTGAGTTTATTCTCCTCAATCCAAGTCCCTTTACGACTTGTCTTTGTTTTTTTGGGCAGCCGATCACACTGCGGACGAGCTGGATTTTCAGCTGGTTTTCATCCGTTTCAGGAGGCTTCTTTTCTTTCAACTCTGGCCCCTTCTTTTTCTTATCGGGGGCTTTTTCTGTTATTGCCATATCCTTTCCTTTTCTTTTCCTCTAATCTTCGATATTCCTTCGGGACTTTTAAGTCTTTCTAAGGCATTCATAGTGGCATTGGCAACACTTATCGGATTGTTGCTGCGAATGGATTTCGTCAAGATATCCTTAATTCCTGCTAACTCCATGATCACCCGAACAGCTCCTCCAGCGATAACTCCTGTTCCTTTGGATGCCGGCCGAAGAACGACTTCTCCCCCCCCGTGTATTCCTTTTATGAAGTGAGGGATCGTTGTGTCCAGGATTGGGACTTCGATTAACTTCTTCTTGGCATCTTGCGCAGCTTTGGATATCGCGACGGGGACCTCCCGAGCTTTGCCTTTCCCGATCCCGATCATCCCGTTTTCATTTCCAACAGCAACCAGGGCTGAAAAACTGAGGTTTTTACCGCCTTTTACAACTTTGGTAACTCTACGGATAGAAATCACTTGGTCTTTGAATTCAATCTCTTCGTCCTTGACTTCAACAGGTTTTCTGACTACTTTTATAGGCTTTGTTCTTTTGGCTTCCTTTTCTTTTTTTGCCGTCTCTTTATTCTTCTTTTCGGGTATTGCCTGATCTGATTCCTGCTTGGATTCTTCTCTTTTTTCTTCCTCGCCCACTCTATTTCCTCCTTATTCGATGCCTAAAAATTGAGACCTTCTTTCCTCATTGCTTCAGCTAAGGCCTTGATCCGGCCGTGATAGGGATAAACACCTCTGTCGAAAACCACCTGCTTGATTTTTTTCTTTTTTAGCCTTTTGGCAATCATCTCTCCAACGGTCTTAGACGCTTCCATATTTTTTGCCTTTTTCTTTTTCTCTTTAAACTCTTTCTCCATGCTTGAAGCTGTGACCAGGATCCTTCCTGCATCATCATCAATAGCCTGTGAGTATATATATCGATTGGATTTAAACACAAAAATTCTTGGGCGTTCTGCCGTTCCTCTAATCTTCTTACGAATGCGTTTTCGTATTTTTCTTTTTGCCTCTGTCTTCAATAACGTCTTTTTCTTAAACACCAGTCACTCCTGCTTTGCGTTCTTTTTTGATCAAATGCTCTCCGACATACCGGATTCCTTTCAGTTTGTAAGGGTCAGGTTTTCGAAAACTCCTAATCTTGTGTGCTTCCTGTCCGACCCGCTGTTTGTCAATCCCTTTAACACGGATCAGAGTGGGCTTTTCCAACACGATTTCGATATCCTCCGGAATTTCATAGACAACAGGCTTGGAATAGCCTAAGCTTAATTCAAGTCTATTTTTATCCAACTTGGCCCTGTATCCCACTCCGACTATTTCCAAGGCTTTTGTAAATCCTGCTGATACACCTAGAAGCGCATTATGGGCCAATGTCCGGCATAAACCATGTTGGGATCTAAGTTGAGGGGAATCAGACAACCGGGTGAAAACCATTTGATTGTCTTTGACTGCAGCATTGATTCCTAGAAACAAGGGAGAGGTCAGCTTGCCTTTTGGTCCTTCCACTTCAATGCGGTCGGGAAGGATGCTGACCTTTGTTCCTTCGGGAATCGGCACTGGTTGTTTTCCTACTCTAGACATCTTGTTTCCCCTCTCATCTTAAGCTACCAGATATAACACAAAACCTCTCCGCCTACACCTTTTTCTTCACATGTCTTTCCTGAGACAATTCCATGAGATGTAGAAACGATAGCAACTCCTAAACCATCTAAAACCTTGGGTATGGCTTCTCTCTTACAATAAATGCGGCAGCCAGGCTTGCTGATCTTCTGAAGTCCCGTGAGAACGGGGCGATTAGCTTCTGTATATTTCAAAGTTAAGATAAGGTTACCCTGTTTGTTATTGTCTATGACTTTAAAATTTTTAATGTACCCTTCCTCCTTTAAAACCTTTGCTATTTCCACCTTTAAACGAGAAGAGGGCATGTTCACATCTTTCTTTTTGACAAGAACAGCATTACGTATCCTTGTCAGCATATCCGCTATCGGGTCTGTTAAACTCATGATTACTCCCTCAAATTACCATGATGCTTTAATGATTCCGGGAATTTCTCCCTTTAAAGCGAGCTCTCGAAAACACAAACGGCACATATCAAATCTTCTATAATAACCTTTGGAACGTCCGCATATCCGACATCGATACTTTTTTCTGGTCGAAAATTTAGGTTCTCTCTGATATTTTGCCACCATAGCTTTTCTTGCCATTTCTTTTTCCTTATATAACTTTACTAAAAGGCATACCAAGTTTTTTTAACAAGGCATGTGCTTGCTCATCGTTTTCTGCATAGGTCACAATTGTGATGTTCATGCCTCTGGGTCTTTCCACTTTTGTGTAGTCAATCTCAGGAAAGACCAGCTGCTCCTTCATCCCCAAAGTATAATTGCCTCTTCCATCAAATGCCCGAGTGGAAACACCACGAAAATCCCTTACTCGGGGTAAGACGATGTTGACCAAACGATCCATGAATTCATACATTCTTTTCCCGCGCAGGGTCACATAACAGGCAATGGCCTGCCCTTGTCGGAGCTTAAAAGAGGATATGGATCTTTTTGCTCTTCCTGTCGCCGGCCATTGGCCCGTTATCAAGCTCAATTCTGTTTTAGCGGTGTCCAATAGCTTGATATTCTGGAGCGCGTCACCGACTCCAACATTGATGACGATCTTCTCAAGTCTTGGAACTGCCATCTTATTTTTTATGGACAACTCTTCTTGCAGCATAGGAATAATTTCTTTCTGGTACTTTTCTTGAAGCCGACTCATTGCTTATACCTCACCTTTCCTATTCGATAGTCGATTCACATATGCTGCACACCCGGATCTTGCTCCCATCTTCCAGTCTTGTTTTCTTCATCCGGATCCCACGGCCACATTCTGAACAATACAGCATCAAATTGGAAACATGAATGGCCGCTTCTTTTTCCATCACGCCTCCCTGTATGTTCCGGCTCTGATCTCTGCGGATAAACTCTTTGATAAAATTGACTTTTTCAACGATAACCTTATTTTTCTCTGGGAATACTTTTAAAATTTTGCCTGTCTTCCCCTTGTCTTTTCCGCTAATAACCATGACCACATCATTTTTCTTAAACATCACCTTATTCATCAGAGGACCTCCGGGGCAAGGGAGACAATTTTCATAAACTTTTTCTCCCGTAATTCTCTTCCAACTGGCCCGAATACACGCGTACCGATGGGTTCCCCTTGCGGATTTATGATAACAGCCGCGTTGTCATCAAAGCGGATATAGGAACCATCTCTCCTCCTGACTTCCTTTCTTGTCCGCACAACAACAGCCCGAACTACTTTTCCCTTTGGTATTTTGCTCTCGGGTTCGGCCTCCTTTACCGATGCTGAGATAACATCACCGATGGCAGCGGTTTTCCCTACTCCACCACCAATAGGGGTGATGCAAAGAATTTTCTTGGCTCCTGAATTATCGGCCACCTTGAGCATCGTTTCTGATTGAATCATTCTTTACTGACCTCGAATTCCTTTTCGGCATCTGCAGAAGATAATCCCAATATTTCTTGAACTCTCCACTTCTTTCTCTTACTTAAAGGTCTGGTTTCTACGATTTTAACCAGATCACCGATCTTGCACTTTTCATATTCATCATGTACGAGGAATTTTTTCCTCCGTTTCACAACCTTCTTATAGAAGGGATGTCTCACCTGTCGCTCAATGAGCACAGTCACTGTCTTTTTCATATTTTTTCCGATGACCGCACCGACCTTGGTTGTACGTTTCCCTTTATTGTTCATTCTTCGTCTTTCCCTTTTTTCCTTTCCTTCAATATGGTCAATATTCTAGCTCTGTCCCGCTTTATGTTTTTCAACTTCATGGCATTTTCCAATTGACCCAACGCATGTTGGAACTTCAGCTTGAATAATTGATCCTTCAATTCATCATCCTTTTGTGTCAGCTCATCATCTGATAGTTCTCGCAATTCCGAAGGTTTCATCTCCACTCCCTACTCTCTCTCGAAACGAATCTCGTTCTGATCGGAAGCTTATGAGAAGCTAACCGCATAGCCTCTCTCGCCACTTCTTCTGATACTCCCTCTACTTCGTACAAAATACAGCCGGGCCGGATCACATCCACCCAAAACTCTGGATCTCCTTTTCCCTTTCCCATTCTGACCTCAGTGGGTTTTTTCGTAACCGGTTTCCAGGGAAAAACTCTTATCCAAAGCTTTCCCTTTCTCTTAGCATGGCGTGTGATGGCAATGCGTCCGGCCTCGATCTGCCGGGCGGTAAGCCAACATGGTTCCATGACCTGCAGGCCAAATTCTCCGAAGGTTAAGCTTGATCCCCGTCTGGCCTTGCCTCTCATTCGACCTCTTTGCTGCTTCCGGTATTTAACCTTTTTTGGCATTAGCATGGTTAAATCTCCTCAACTTCACCCGTCTGAGATGTCATTTTTTCTTTTTCTACATCTCCTGTATAGATCCAGACTTTTATGCCGATTTGGCCGTAAGTTGTAAAGGCCTCTGTAAAACCATAATCAATGTTAGCTCTCAGAGTCTGCAGAGGCAACTGCCCCCTCAAATACCACTCTGAGCGGGCTATTTCTACGCCGCCCAGCCGCCCCGAGCACATGACTTTAATTCCTTTGGCCCCCATTTTCATGGACATTTCTACCGCCCTTCTCATGGCTCTCCGGTAAGCAATCCTTTTTTCCAGCTGTATGGCAATGCCTTCAGCCACAAGCAGGGCGTCCTGCTCGGGTTTATCCACTTCCCGGATATCGATGTAAACATCTTTCTGAGCAATTCCTTGAAGATATGTCTTGAGGCTTTCGATTTCTTTCCCACCGCGACCGATCACGATTCCAGGACGCGCCGTATGAACAATCACTCTGATTTTCGGCCCGACCCGTTCAATCTCGACTTCCGATATCCCAGCATGATAGTATCTCTTCTTGATAACGTTTTTCATCTTCAGGTCTTCATGAATCAGCCGGCGGTATTCGGGTCCTTTGGCAAACCAGCGGGAACTCCATTGCTTGTTAAACCCCAATCGAAATCCATGCGGATGTGTTTTCTGGCCCACTTTTAATTTCCTTTCTTTTCTTCTAAATATATATGGACATGACTCGTACGCTTCAGTATTCTCGCTGCCCTTCCCATCGGAGCCGCTTTCCATCTTTTCCAATGAGGCCCAGAATTGACGAAGATCTCGGAAATAAACAGACTGTCCACGTCAATATTGGGAACCTTTTGCTGGGCATTGGAAATGGCAGAGCGAAGAGCTTTTTCGATTATGGCACTCGCTTTTTTCTTTTTCGAAAAATGGAGGATGGTGAGAGCTTCACCCACAAATCTTTCTCTGACAAGGTCTGTCACCAGCCGACATTTCTGAGGCGAAATCCTCATATATTTCGAGATGGCCTGGGCAGCGATATTTTTTCCGTTCATTTATTTCTTCATCCTGATAGTTCTTGCGGTTTTCGATGTATGCCCTTTAAAAGTCCGCGTTGGGGAGAATTCTCCCAATTTATGTCCAACCATATTCTCTGTAATAAAAACAGGTATAAATCTTTTTCCGTTGTACACAGCTATTGTCAATCCAACCATTTCTGGAATGACCGTTGATCGGCGGGACCAAGTCTTTATCACCTGCCTCTTTCCTCTCTGAGATGACAGTTCATTGACTCTTTTAAGCAACTTTTCCTCAATAAAAGGGCCCTTTTTCAACGATCTTCCCATAGCTACTTGCTCCTTCTCCGAACAATATATTTTTCTGTTCTTTTATTTCTTCTCGTTTTGTATCCCTTTGTGGGTTGTCCCCAGGGTGAAACAGGATCACGGCCGCCTTTTGCTTTTCCTTCGCCTCCTCCATGGGGATGGTCGATTGGATTCATGGCTGTTCCGCGTACATGAGGTTTTTTCCCCTTCCAGCGGTTTCTCCCCGCCTTGCCAATAGAAATATTCTGATGATTGACATTTCCGGCCTGGCCGATAGTCGCCCTACAATCGAGGTGAATTCTCCGTATTTCCGATGAAGGCAGGCGGAGCTGGGCATAATCACCTTCCTTGGCCAGGATTTGAGCTCCGGAACCTGCTGCCTTGGCCATCTGCCCTCCCTTTGCCTTCCTCATCTCGATGTTGTGAATGACTGTTCCCAAAGGAATATACCTGAGCGGCATGGCATTCCCGGGAAGGATATCCACCTGCCGGTCAGCTGAAATTATGGTCTGTCCAACTTCAAGGTCCTCAGGGGCCAAAATATACCGCCGCTCACCGTCTCTGTATTTGATCAGTGAGATAAATGCTGACCTGTTGGGATCATATTCGATCGTCTCAACAATCCCAGGGATATCGATCTTATCACGTTTAAAATCTATGATCCGGTAAAGCCTCTTGTGTCCGCCTCCACGATGGCGGATCGAGACTCTTCCTCGCGCATTCCGTCCTCCCGACTTTTTTAACGATTGCACAAGAGGCTTATGCGGTTCACGAGTAGTAAGTTCCTCATATGTGAGTCCAGTCTTTTGACGCAAACTCGATGTTATGGGTCTGTATGTCTTCATTCCCATTTTACACAGCCTCAAAGTATTCGATCATTTTTTCGCCTTTTTTGAGCTTCACGTATGCTTTTTTCCAGTCTTTGGTCCAGCCTTCATTCCGGCCTACTCTCTTTTTTTTCCCCTTCTTTTTAACAATGCGCACTCTATCTATTTTGACTTTAAACAGTTTCTCGGCCGCCTCTTTGATCTCTATCTTGTTAGCTCTCGGGTCGACCTCAAAGCAGACTTCTCGATTCTTTTCCTTCAACCAGGAACTTTTCTCCGTAATGACAGGTCTCAAGATGATTTTAAAGGGATCTTTAATCACTTTAATCTCTCCATCAGTGACTCGAAAGCTTTTTGCGTAAACACAAGCGATTCATGATTCAAGACATCGTAGATATTGATTTGGCTAAAATCGATCGCTTTGACTTTGGGAATGTTTCTCAAGGAAAGGAATAAGTTAATGTTTTCTTTCTTATCGATAACAAGGGCAGATCCAAGCTGGAGTTTTTTTAAGAAGTTTGTTCCTTCTTTGGTCTTAGGTTCTTTGAAATGCAGGCTATCCAAAACCACAATCTGATTATCTGCGAACTTCATGGCTAATGCAGATTTCAGCGCATTTCTCTTTGCCTTTCTGGGCATTTTGTATGAATAATCCCTGGGCTTGGGGCCAAATGTAATCCCCCCGGATCTCCAGAGTGGAGATCGAATGCTTCCAGCCCTGGCTCTGCCTGTTCCTTTCTGTCTCCAGGGTTTACGCCCCCCTCCTCTCACTTCGGCTCTGGTTTTAGTCGAAGCGGTTCCTCTCCTCTGATTAGCTCGATAATTAATGACAGCTTCATATATCAAATGTTCTTTTACCGGATAAGAAAAGATTTCTTCCGGCGCACTGATCTCTTTGGTTTTTTTACCGGTTTGATCTAAAACGTGTACTTTTGGCATTGTTTTCTCTTACTTTTCGTCTTCGGTATTGTTCTCTTCGGTTTTTTTCTCTTCAGCAGACTTTGGTTCTTCATAGACAGCAACCGGCTGAAAATTGGCCTTTTTAATCAAGAGATAGCCTCCATTTGCCCCGGGAATGGAACCTTTTACAACCAGTAAATTATTCTCCTTATCTGTTTGGACAACTATCAAATTCCTCACTGTGACTCTACTATCACCCAAATGCCCGGGAAGCTTTTTCCCTTTGACAACACGGGAAGGATAGGCCGAAGCGCCGATCGATCCTGGGGCTCTATGAAACATTGAGCCGTGAGTGATCTTTCCGCCATGGTATCCCCAGCGTTTGACAACACCTGCAAAACCTTTTCCTTTGCTGCGTCCTGTAATATGAACTTTTTCTCCTTTTTCGAAAATATCCACAAAAAATTGGTCTCCTACCTTTATTTCAGCTTGATCAATAAAACGAAATTCACGCAAAATTTTCGGAGGAGGAAAACTGGCTTTTTCACAGTGACCTGTCAGTGGCTTGTTGGGTCTTTTTCGGCCTCGTTCTTCTATAAAACCCAATTGAATCGAAAAGTAGCCATCCTTTTTTTCGGTTTTTTTCTGGAAGACTGCACATGGGCCTGCCTGAATGACTGTCACAGGAAAGACATTTCCCTGTTCATCGAAGGTTTGCGTGATGCCTATTTTCTTCCCGATCAAACCCTCGACCATGATCATTCTCCTACTGTGCCAAAAGCCTGGATCTCCACATCGATTCCTGCCGGTAGATCCAGCTTTTGCAGTTCTTCTATCGTCTCATTGTTATAATCGCTAATATCGATCAAACGTTTATGAATTCTCATTTCAAAATGTTCTCTTGACTTTTTATCCACATGAGGAGAACGCAAAACACAAAACCGGTGAATTCGCGTGGGAAGAGGAATGGGCCCAGAGAGGTTTGCACCCGTTCTTTTGGCTTTGATGACGATATCTTTCACTGATTGATCCAACAGACGGTGATCAAACGATTGAAGCCTAATCCTTATTTTTTCCATTGCCAGTACTCCGTTCTCCTCTTTAATCTATGTTAATATCCCCGGGTCATTCCTTGTTCTGCCTGTCTTCTGTTTCAGCTCTCTCCAAGCTATTCGATGATATTGGTGACAGAGCCGGCTCCGACCGTGCGGCCGCCCTCTCGTATCGCAAACCGCATCC
>CAZOJY010000016.1:0-14118 GCA_964580235.1 uncultured Eubacteriales bacterium
CCTCCGCCATTTGAATCATCCACGGTGTCTGATCCTTCCCCTCCGATTACGCGCACTTTGATTTTGCTGATTTTGTGGCCAAAAGACTCTGTCCGGACATTCCCTCCATAAAGATAGATGCGTATTTCTTTTGTTTCATCGGGAAGGAAAACGCGATGGAAATAGGGATTTTTCTCTTTTTGAGTTTTTTTCATCAAATAAATGCGCACATCCAGCGTGCCGTCATCACGATGGTCAATAACGGCCAACTCATCTTTGTCCGTGCAGTGGATGTCGACTTCCCGTGCCAGGTGCTCATAAAAATCCTCCGCTGCATCAACCAGTTTTTCCCACATTTCTTTGTGCCCGATCACTTGAGATGCGGCATAACAGTTCTCCAGAAGCTGCGATCCTTCCTGGGGATATTCCTCGATTGTTGCCGCGGCGCCGGCAAAGGCCTCCTGAAACTCGCCGAGCAGGGTATCATCAGGCATGACAACGAGTTTAGGTGCAGAATGAAGAACGCCGATCGCCTCTGCGAAGGGAGGAACTGTGACTGCGTTGGCCGGATGAGCGGCGGCTGTCTGGTCCTAAACCAGCCGCGCAGTGAGTGTCCCCATGAAACTTTCAGGCAAAAAAATGGGGTGGGATCTTTGTCTATGCCCCGAAACGTATAATCTCTGCCATCGGCTCCCTTCAAGGCTAATCCCAGAGTTTGCATACTCCCCACCCGCATGACCTGGCGCAAACCTCCTGCAAAACCCTGGAGATCCAATACGTCCAGTTCAATCGGAGTTGTCCAGAGGTCTCTGTAATCTTTTCCCAGCCAAAATTGATGAAAGCCCGAAGCTTTGTAGCTCTGGCCTACGGTGACCGTTCGTGTTTCTTCGGCCGAAACCGTTCCAATCAAGAGAAGGCAGCTGAGTAATAAAATCAGAGGGAAAGAAACCGCCAATTTTTTTCTTTTTTCATGCTATTTCCTATAGGATTTATCGATAATAATAGTATAATCAAATTATCTGATCAATTGAAGGGGAGAAATTCTTGCTTGAAATGCAGCGGTGCGATATCATGGAACTGAGTAAATTTCTAAATCATGTAGGAATTGATCCGGAGGAGAGAGGAATGAACATCACCCAGAAAATTTTAGCCTCCCATCTTGTGGAGGGAAAACTGATTCCAGGTGAAGAAATCGCCATTAGGATCGATCACACCCTCCTGCAGGATGCCACAGGTACTCTGGCCATGCTGGAATTTGAAAGCCTTGGACTCACAGAAATTCAGGCCGAGCTGTCCGCCCAATATGTCGACCACAATCTTTTGCAAACGGATAACAAAAATGCCGATGATCATGTTTACCTCCAAACCGCCTGTCAGAAATATGGTCTCCACTTCAGCCGTCCGGGGAATGGGGTTTCCCACCAAGTTCACATGGAGCGTTTTGGTGTTCCTGGCAAAACTTTGCTTGGGGCCGATAGCCATACGCCTGGGGCTGCCGGCGTTTCCATGTTGGCCATCGGTGCTGGGGGGCTGGATGTGGCCCTTGCCATGGCCGGGCGCCCCTATTATTTTCCCTGCCCCAAGGTTTTAGGCGTCAAACTCGTCGGAAAACTCCCGGATTGGGTCAGCGCAAAGGACGTGATCTTGGAGATGCTGCGGCGGCATGGTGTGAAGGGCTGTGTCGGGAAGGTTGTCGAATATTATGGTCCAGGACTGGCAACACTATGTGCTTCTGACCGCATGGTGATCGGCAACATGGGAGCCGAGTTGGGTGCGACGACAACCGTGTTCCCTTCTGATGAACGCACCCGATTTTTTCTCGAAGCTCAAGGGAGGGGAAAGGCATGGGAAGGGCTTCGGGCAGATGAGGATGGGGGGTATGACGAGTATGATGGAATCGATCTTTCCGCTTTAGAGCCGATGATTGCCCTTCCTTCCTCGCCTGGAAATGTTGTGCCTGTCCGTCAGGTGGCCGGGACAAAAGTGGATCAGGTTTTGATCGGCAGCAGCGGCAATTCTGGATTTCGTGATTTTATGGTTGCAGCAAAAATTCTCGAGGGTAAGGTCATTCATCCCCGTGTGGCCGTGCACATCAATCCAGGGAGCAGACAGATTCTGGAAAATGTCCTGAAATCTGGAGGTGTCTTGCCGCTCCTTCGGGCAGGAGCCCGCATCAGCGAAGCCGGTTGTTTGGGATGCATCGGGATGGGACAGGCTCCCGGAACAAATCAGGTTAGCCTGAGGACATTTCCGAGGAATTTTCCAGGACGCTCTGGGACCATGGGTGACAAAGTCTACCTGTGTTCCCCTGAAACGGCAGCATCATCATCCCTTTCGGGTGCAATCACGGATCCCCGCGAGCTTGGAACCATGATGGAATTCCCCCGGCTTGGCGAGCCGAAACAGTTTGTGGTGGATGATTCTTCGATTTTATTCCCCTTAGGAAAATCAGAGCGGGAAAAAGTCACGGTCATCCGGGGCCCCAACATCAAGCCGTTTCCTCGATTGAAACCGCTAGAAGAAACCTTGTCTGGTGAAGTGGTCATCACTTTGGGAGACAATATCTCTACCGATACCATCATGCCTGCTGGGAATAAAGTCCTGCCGTTTCGATCGAATATCGAGGCAATCAGTGAGTTTGCCTTTCATCAGGTCGATCCCGAATTTTCCCAAAAATGCAAACGGGTGGGAAATGCTGTGGTCATCGGAGGAGAAAATTATGGACAGGGATCGAGCCGGGAACATGCCGCACTGGCACCTCGTTATCTTGGGGTAAGGATTAAGATCGCCAAAAGCTTTGCGCGCATCCACAGGGCGAATCTATGCAATTTTGGCGTCCTTCCTCTCAGGTTCAAAAGTCCCGCTGATTATGAGCAATTCCACCCGGGAACGAAGGTGGTGCTTCCTGACATCCGCACGCGTATTGCGCAAGGGGATGTGGAAATTCTCATGGAAATCGATGGCCAAAAAATAGGGACTTTGCTCCAGGTTTCGCCCCGGCAGCGGAATTATCTGTTGGCCGGGGGAGCATTGAACTTTCTTAAAAACCAGATGACAGAGTAGAAGAGGAGAAAGGCATGGACTTGGGTATCATATCTGGATACTGTTGAAGTTTTGACAGAAAATTTAAAAAAGAGTAAAGATGTTTTTGTTGAGGCCATCACGGGACTTTTAAAGATTTACGAGGCCCCAAAATTTGAAGGATTTGTTTATCGATTTCATTAACTGGATAGCGCCATGAATGCGTTTGAATCATGGATTCAGCGAGAATGCGGCAAAAGCCTTTATGCCGCCGAACTTCGGACTCTGCAGGTGAACTTAGGATTCAAATGCAACCTGCGCTGCACACATTGCCATCTTGAGTGCGGCCCGCAGCGGACGGAAATGATGGATTCGGAGACCATGTCCCACATCCTGAGGACGGCCAATGAGAGTCGGCCCGAACTGGTCGATATAACTGGAGGTTCCCCTGAACTCCATCCCGATTTTCAAAAGTTTGTCAAGACTTTGCGAAAAAATGGACACACCGTTCAGGTCCGGACAAACTTAACTGTTCTTCATGAAGCCGGTGTGGAAAAAATGCCCGAATTTTTCCAATCACACAACCTGCATGTCGTCGCGTCTCTTCCGTGCTATTTGGAAGAAAATGTCTGTAAACAGAGAGGCGCAGGGGTGTATGAAAGAAGCATCCATATACTCAAAAAACTCAACAGCCTGGGATACGGAATCGATCCTGACCTTCCTCTCCACCTTGTTTATAATCCCGGAGGTCCTTTTCTGCCGCCAGATCAGGCGCAGCTGGAAGATGATTACAGGAGAGAGCTGCGCGGCAGGTTCGGCATCCGGTTCACCAGCCTCTATACGATCACGAACATGCCAATCGGCCGCTTTTGGGAAAGGCTGAAAAAGGAAAACAGAGATAAGGATTATATGCATCTGCTGCGCAACGGTTTTAACTGTCAAACGGTGGATGAGCTCATGTGCCGGCATCAAGTTTGCGTTGCCTGGGATGGGACCCTTTATGACTGCGATTTTAACATCGCCCTCAAAAAGACTGTATCTGGGGGATTTCCAAAGACTATCAGGAAGTTTGATGCCTCCCGTTTGATCCGTCGTAAAATCGCAACGGGATGGCATTGTTTTGGATGCACGGCCGGTCTTGGATCTTCCTGTGGAGGGGCACTCGCTGCGAACTCGTCCTGATGGAACATTTAAAAAATGTTTTATGTGTTGTGCTCCTGACAGGCCTTGTCGTTCACACCGCCGCGCCTGTTGCTTATCCTCCATTTATACTGCCATTTTCGAAGGTGCTGGCAAGATTTGTGGATCAGGATGGACTTGTCGATTACCGTGAATTAAAGGCTGCGCCTGCAGACTTAGAAGATTTTATAAGAATTCTTAAAAGCCTTGAAGCTCAGACGTATGAATCCTTTTCCGATCAGGAGAAACTCGCGTTTTGGATCAATGCCTATAACGCGCTGACTCTAAAAGTCATCATCGACCATTACCCGATCCGGTCGTCTCCTTTTAAATCTCTTCGGTATCCAAAAAACAGCATCCGCCAGATATCAGGCGCGTGGGAAAGAATCACATTCCCGGTGATGGGGGAGCCTCTTTCCTTGAATCAGATCGAACACGGGATCTTGAGAAAAGAATTTGAAGAGCCAAGAGTTCATATGGCGCTGGTCTGTGCAGCCCGAGGATGCCCACCACTCCGCCGAGAGCCCTTTGCCGGCAGCACAATCGAGACACAGCTGGATGATCAGGTGCGGATATTTCTTTCCGACCCACGGAAATTTTTTATCGAAAAAAACAAGCACAAGGTGTATCTTTCTTCTATTTTTAAGTGGTACGGAAAGGACTTCCTCAGCCGATATTCCCCACAAACAGGATTTGAAGGACATTCCCCAGAGGAAAAAGCCGTCCTGCACTTCATTTCTCTCCATATTTCTGAAAAACAGAGGAATCTTTTGATGCAATCGGTATACAAGATCAAATACATGAAATATGATTGGACTTTAAATGAAAGAGTCCTGAAATGAGCCGGCCTCAGAAGAGTTTGTTCAGGCCAATCGCTTTGGCAATTGTTCTTGTTGCCTTGATGGTGACCGCCAGAGTCTTAAGCCTGGGAGACCGTTTGGGTGATCTCCGAGAGTGGATCCATTCTCTGGGCGCTCTTGGGCCGTTCGTTTATGTTTTTGTGTACGCTGCGGCGGTGGTATTTGCCATCCCCGGATCGGTGATCACGATCTTGGCAGGGGTGCTGTTCGGATCAATCATCGGGATAGTGACGGTGAGTTTTGCCTCCACCCTGGGAGCGTCTCTGGCATTTCTGATATCCCGTCATGTCGCCAGAGAATCTGTGGCCGCCCGGTTTTCCAAGAATGAGAAATTTCACAGACTGGACCGTATGACACTTGAATACGGTTCGATCATCGTGGCCATTACCCGGCTCATCCCCTTATTTCCATTCAACCTTCTTAATTATGGATTTGGGCTCACCCAGGTTCCTTTCAGAACCTATGTTTTTTGGTCGTGGCTCTGTATGATCCCCGGTACAGTTCTTTTTGTCGTTGGGGCAGATGCCGTGACAAAATCTGTTTCTGAGGAAAAAATTCCCTGGGCCTTGATTTTTGTTTTTGTGATCACAGCTGTCATCATAATCCTCCTCGTGAAACATGCAAGGAGGATATTAAAGACAAAAAAAAGAGAAGCAGAAGATGAAAGAAAACGTTAAAATTTTGCCTGAGGATGAATACAACAGGGAACTTATATCTCAAGTCCATCCTTTAGATTGGGAAAATCCTGAGCCTGCCCCTAGATATAACCTGGCCGTGGTGGGGGCAGGCACGGCGGGACTGGTGGCTGCCATAGGGGGCGCCAGCATTGGAGCTCGAGTCGCTCTGGTGGAAAGATACCTTATGGGAGGAGATTGCCTAAATTTTGGGTGTGTGCCATCCAAAGCCATCATCCGTTCTTCTCGTATCATTGGAGAGGTTTGGGGGTCTGATCATCTTGGAGTGAACATTCCTGAGCATTCTGTGCACGTTGATTTTTCCCATGTTATGGAGCGGATGCGGCGCTTGCGGGCACAGATCAGCCGGCATGATTCTGTCGAGCGGATGACATCTTTGGGAATCGACGTTTTCCTGGGGGCCGCAGGATTTCGAGATCGGCGCAGCCTTGAGGTTGGTGGAAAGGTATTGTTTTTTAAAAAGGCCGTGATTGCCACTGGTGCCCGGCCCGTTCATCCTTCGATCCCCGGTCTTTCCGATGCTGGCTTTTTAACCAATGAAACGGTTTTTTCACTGACGGAGAGGCCTGAGACTCTGGCCGTTATCGGAGGAGGCCCGATCGGCTGTGAGCTTGCTCAGGTTTTTAACAGATTGGGATCAAAAGTGACCATTATCCAGCGGAATGCTCAATTTTTGCCTCGCGAAGACCGAGATGCGGCTGAACTTCTTGGCAGAGTTTTTGAAAAGGAAGGCATACGGTGCCTTTTGAGTGCTGACGTCAAAAATGTGACTTTAAACGGGGAAAAAAAACTGATCCATCTGGCAGTCGAAGACAAAAACCGGACAATCGAAGCAGATGAGATTTTGGTTGGAGTGGGCAGGATTCCTAATGTTGAGGGATTGGATCTTAAGGCTGCAGGAGTGGAATATGACAGCCGGGGCATAAAAGTCAATGCTTTCCTGCAGACCACCAATCGCCGCATCTACGCCGCCGGCGATATCTGCCTCGATTATAAATTTACCCATATGGCAGAAGCAGCGGCACGGATTGTTGTCCAGAACGCTCTGTTCGTCAGAAGCAAAAAGATGAGCTCTCTGATCGTGCCCTGGTGCACGTACACGGATCCAGAGATCGCCCATGTCGGCATGCATGAAAGGGAAGCTAAAGAAAAAGGGATTCCCGTGGAAACATTTACCCATCCGTTCAAAGATGTGGACCGGGCGATTTTGGACGGGGAAGAGCAGGGATTCGTCAGGATTCTCGTGAAAAAAGGAAAGGATAAAATACTCGGGGCGACAGTCGTGGCCAAACATGCCGGAGAAATGATCAACGAGATCACGCTGGCCATGGTTTCAGGCAGAGGGTTGAAGACACTTGTCAACGTCATCCATCCTTATCCGACCCAGGGGGATTCCTTCAAGAGGGTCGCCGGATTGTATTATACAAACAAGTTCAGCTCTCTGCTCCAGAGCGTGCTTAAGCGCTGGTTTGCGTGGAAGCGCTGAGGATCGGGATGTTGCGCCGCAGGTTGATCATCTTCACGCGATATCCTGAACCCGGGAAAGTTAAAACCCGGCTGCTTTCGGAACTCTCTGCCGAACAGGCGGCAGCAGTCCACAAAAATATGACCGAATTCACACTCAGGTGGGCAAAGTCCAGCTTCCAGAAAAATCCTGATGGCATAGAAATCCGTTACGATGGCGGAGATGAACAACAAATGAAGGACTGGCTGGGCCAAGAGTGTGATTATGTCCATCAAGGGCAGGGCGATATCGGGAGACGGATGATGCGGGCTTTCGAACAGAATTTTCATCATGGGATCGATTTTGCCGTTCTCGTTGGAACAGATACTCCTCAACTGACGGCATTCCATGCCAAACTGGCATTTGATTCACTAAAAGGCCATGACGTCGTGTTTGTTCCTGCCAAGGATGGGGGATACTGCCTGATAGGCCTTCGGCGCATGGTGCCTGCGCTGTTTGAATCGATAAATTGGGGGGCAGACTCTGTTTTTGAGGATACACTCAAAAGGGCAAAGGATCATGGTCTCTCTGTGAAAGTTCTGGAATCCCTGCAGGATGTGGACCTTCCGGACGATATCGCTGTCTGGGAACGAGTTTGCCAAAAGTTCCTTTCGATCATCATTCCCACATTAGACGAGGAGGAGAAAATATCTCAGGTACTGGATCTTCTGAAAGATTTGAAACATGGGGAAGTGATCGTGGCCGACGGAGGAAGCCGGGATCGAACTGTGGCCAATGCAGAAGAGAGGGGGGCAAAAGTGGTCTGTTCCGATCCGGGGAGAGGGAGGCAGCTCAATGCGGGTGCTGCACAGGCAAAGGGGGACATTCTTCTTTTTTTGCATGCGGATACGCTGCTCCCGGAGGGATATGCCGGATTTGTGCGCAATGCCATGTCTAATCCGGAAATAATTGGAGGTGCATTTCTGATCAGGTTTCAGCCGTCATCATTCCTTCTGCAATACACTCAAAGAACGATTAACTGGCGGACAAGGATTTTTAAGCTTCCCTATGGGGACCAGGCCCTGTTTGTGCGGGCTTCTATCTTCCAGCAGATGGGCGGTTTCGCAAACATCCCTTTGATGGAAGATGTAGACTTTGTCCAGCGGTTGAAAAAGCTGGGGAAATTGGCATTCATCCCCGAGCCAGTGACAACTTCTTCGCGACGCTTTATCCGGCATGGAGTTTTGCGGACAACCCTTAAAAACAAAATCATCTTTTTTGGCTATTATCTCGGGATTTCTCCCGAACGGCTGGCCCGGTTGTACCGCAGGAAAGATTAGCGCACACGTGCTGTAAAGGGTATCCTGCCAGGACGGCTGCGGATGAGTTGGATATGGACTCTGTTCTGGCCTTCCTCTTCGATGCGTGCGGTTTCATATTTGGCGCGTGACAGATATTTTGCATGGGCTCTCAAGTAGGTCAATCCCTGGGTGACAAGAAAGTCAAGCCACTGGCCTTGAGCCGTTTCATCCATAAGCTCGGGTGTTTCTTCTACAAAAGTAATCCGGCGCCTGTTGGAGAGTTTGCTTTCTCTCGAGGAACGCCTTTTGGCATACAGGTTCACGCCATCATGGTCTTCCAGGTAGTTCACATGGGGCTGCCAGCGTGAGGCCCAACGGTAATACCTGTCATAAAATTTTTGATTCGAAGCCTGAAATTTTGCGTTTGCGTTAATCTCCTGTGTGATGAAGGTCCTCAATTCCTGCCCGGCCCTGGCCCATTTTTCATATAGAGGGAGGGAGAGGGACCTGTAGTAGGCAAACCATCCTCTCGGGATCCAGTAACTGCGGAATTGATAGGGAATGTAATTGGAAAATTGTTGAACCCATTCATGGGAGGGATATCCATGGAGGTTGAGGTAGATGTCCGGAAGCCATCTATCATAAAGGTTTTTCCGCACTTCTGCCTCGGGGAGAAGCGGTTTTGATGCCCCGACCTGGTATCCCACGTCGATTCCCAGGGAGCTGTAACGTCCGGCGTGCAGGCTGTGCAGCGGCGTAACTTTCTGGAGTTCATAGGCCAGCGCGGCCCCGTCAGGATTTTCCATCGGATGAAGGATGAAATTTGTTTTTTTTATGAATTCCCGGTATGCCGGATCATCAGCCAGCAGCTCGGCGAATTTGAGGATGTAGTTTGTGGATGAAATTTCATTGGCATGCTGACGTCCGCTGAGATACAGGGTGGGCTTGAGGGTAATGAGGCGAGGGATGGAAACGTATTTTTCCATAGGGGTGAAGATTTCCAGGACAGGAATCGGCCGGTTCTCGAAGGACCTGCCTCCGATGGTGGCTCGGATGCTGTCGAAACGCCCGAGCTGGTCCGCCAGATCCAAACACGTCTCGGGCGATATGATTTCTTTTGTCGGGATCGAAATTTTTTCCGGCTGGAACTTCCTGACCGTAACCGCCTCTTTTATGTCCGATGGCTCGAGAATGAAGATCTCTTCCTTTTCCCAGTCTTTGAGTTTGGTTTTTATCGCCAGGGATTTGAGGTTCGGAAAACGAAAAGGGGAGGGCACAATTCTGTTATTCTGGAGATTTTTTACTGCATCGATGATTTCGAGAACTGCCAGGTAGTCTTTCTCCTTTTCTATTTCGAGTTCGGCCGTTAGCTTTTCGATTCTCTCTTCAATCCCGTTATAGATGAAAGAGGGGATATGGAGGCTTTTGGCTTTAATCCTGGGGAAGGCGAATTTTTTGCTCTTTTCTCTATGTCCCTCTTCTTCCCATTCCAGGAGCATTTCCGGAGCGTCCGCCTGCCAGCCGTCAAATGTGACTTTGACCCGGCCTTTTTTCCCTTCTGAAGAGGGATAAATCTTGGGGAGAATATTCCCAGGAGCCGAATACCGTGAGGTGTCTTCTGGGATTTTTTCATCCTGTTCCGGTTCGATCTCCGTGATGCCTCGAAGAAAATCGAGCGTATCGAAATAAATTTCATCGTGAATGGCCTCCAGGCTGCTCACGATTTCCTCATCCAGCCCAAGCTGAAAGTCGGGTTCGCTCAGCCACATTTCGATCAACAGCCTTTTGAAATACGGCTGCTTCTTGAATGACGGATTATTCCCCGTCTTTTTCAGGATGTGGCTGTAGACTTCCTTGAGGATGTCGGTCTGGTAGAATTCCCAAAACTTCTCCAGGTCACTGTTCAGGCCGGTGTCCAGCACGACCTTTTTGTCCTGTTCGATCCTGACCCAGCCGGTGGTCAGTTTGACCTTCCCCCACTCGGGGAGAGCCTGCATGTAAAGGGATTCCCTGGTGTGCGGCGAAAAATGTTTGTCGAAAAGAATGTTTTCCTTCTCGTCGAAGGCGGTCACGTCATACACCGGTTCGGCCTCGTCCTTCATCTCGAATTCAATTCTGTCCAGAGGGATTCTGAGTTTTGCGGCGATAAGGTCATCCACTGGATAGAGCTCCTGCAGCCAGCGGGTCGGTTCGCTGTAAAATCGCTTGGGCCGGGAAAAATCCTCCCGTTCCCGGGCAAACCGGATGAGAACGTGGTGGGCATTTTTTTCTTCCAGCACAGGAAGGATTTTCTCTTTGATCCAGAAAAAACCCTGTTTGTAGGAGGAAAAAACATCGACGTCAAATTGGGAGAATTCTGAGCTTTTGAGAAAGGCTTCGATTTTTCCGGCAATTTTTTGCCTGACAGCCGGCGATTCACTCACCCCCACGCATATTTTAAGCGGGGAGTCCGACGGCCGCAGGTTTTTTACGTTCCGCTGGATCAGATGAAAGGCATCATTGCCTTCCCAGGAAAATTCCTTCTCCTTCTGAAATATGTTTTTGCTGTCCTTCAGGGCAAAATCCTGGATGTCGATCTTTTCGGCATGCAGCTTTTTATCGAGATATTCGCGGACATAAGTCGCAAATTTTTCATTCTTTTGAGGAAGAAATAAACGCAGGTTGAAATGGCTGAATTTTTTATCTGCCATGTCCTTGATGAACGTTTTTAATTTGATCCAGAAATGGGCCTCAGCACTTCCCCTTTTTCCTTCCAGAAATTCTTCGAGGGCGGTGGGAACATCCTGCACTTCCGCGTGTCCCTCACCGTAATCGCCAAAATAAGGGAAGGTTTGGCCGAAAAAGGAGAGGGTTCTTTCAAGCCCCAGCGCATCCTCTTCACAAATCACCAAGGCGTTCGATTTGTTCAGCGCTTGAGGGACGATCTGCACGATTCCCCAGCCTTTTTTAAGTTGAGGTCTCTTTATTTTTCCGGCATCGATCAGTTCTTGAGTGAATCGATTATTTCTGCCGATGATGATCGGAGCTTTGAGGCGCTCTTTGTTTTCAATTTCTCTATCGAGGTAGGCAATCGGAAAGGACGCCCCAGCCGTGTTGAGAACCAGGCGCGAGGTTATCCAATAGGCCCCATGGGCGGGGAGTTTTTGGGGGAGGATCAAGACGCTGTCCAGCGTGTCCAGGATATTATCCTTGTCCGAGTCGGAATAAAATCCTTTACCTGTGAAAAGATTTGTCAGGTCGAATTTTTTTCCTGACTTTGCGGCCTGGGGGCGGGGTTTGTAGGAGGGCGTGAGCATTCTTTGTGGGAAGCCTACACGCGGGAGAGATATTTTGAGCATTTTTCCATCCCTGCGGAACTCGAATGTGAGCTGAGCACAGCCGGGATAAGACAGGGTATCTGTCCTGGCTCCGCGTTTGTGAAGAAATTTGAGCTCTTCAATAGCCCTGATAGCCCTCGCCTGCTGTTCGGGCCGATCGAAATCGACAGCCACGCTCAAGTCTTTGATATCTCCGTTGTTAAACCGCAGTTTTTTTATCGCATCATAAGGAGATTTTGCGGCCGCAAAATCGTATGCGGCCTTTACTACGGCTGTGTTCGAGGGAGTGAGGTTTTGTGCATCGAAAAATTTCTGAATGTCCTGTTCCAGAGAAATATAAGTATCTCCTTCCTCACGCCCCCAAATTTCCCAAAGGTACGGCCACCGGAGGAAAAATTCACGGGCCGTACGCAGAAGAGATTCATCCGATCCCGCCGCTAGAACAACGCCGCTCTGCTGGCTGCCGGTCAAAAGAGCGACGATTCCTTGATTTTTTTCCAGTTGATCGAGGGAGAGCTTTTTCTGTGCAGCCCATTTTTTGACGGCTTCCAGCTTTGATCCGATCAGGATGGGAAATGCCTGGGAAGAGAGCGCCCTGTATTCGGATTCTTTTTTTACGATCGAGAAGTCGACGACCAAGCTGTCGAAGTTCGCACGTGCAGCGATGTCGGAGGCCGCCGCGATTTCAAAAGCCGAAGGCTCATCAGGGATGACGACACAGAGGGATATCCTCTCTGCAAAACCGTCTTTGTCCTGGTCTATGATTCCTTTGCCGGGACGAAACACAGCAGACAGGCTTGTGAATTCGGCACCTGCGCAGTTTATGGCAAACCATATAAACATCAGGATAAAAATCCTCTTTTTCATGATACACCTCCGTTTTTTTTGGCCTGGCTTCTATGATGAGTGTAAATTTAATAATTTTTCGCTGTTCAGGTCAAATTTCACACCTGATTTTAGGTTGACATATGTGGGCTTTTCCGCTAAAGTATCAAGTTCATGGCAAAGAAACAAACGACACTATATATTGTGTCTATATAACGGAGATATAGAATATATTGAATTTTTTCTTGACATCAAGTTAAAAAAATTTATATAATTCCTTCAAGAAAACCAGCCAATGAGAAAACCCTACGCCGTCTTTATAAAGTACTTTATTATACTCGCCCTCTCTTTTTTTGTATTGGGCGGCCAGCCTCTTGAGTTCGGGCAGGAAAATACATTTTTTCATGGCTATCTTATCCGGAAACCTGTGATCCGTGTTGGATTGGGGATTAATCTGAGCAACATCAAAATTTCTTCTTCCTCCGGAATGAAGATTTATGAAATCAACTCCCATTACAAGCTTGTTGCCGAAGATGTTCAGGATGCCTGGATCAAAGGACGGAAAGAAAAACTGACTGAAAAATTTGTTATCCTGGTAGCTCAATCCAAGGACAGAGAGGAAGCTGAAATATTTGCCCAGGAGCTCCGGTCCGTGACCGAACAAAAAGTCTACGTAACCCATGGTGGGGAATCAGCCCCGGCTGGGACATTCCAGGTTAAAATCGGCGATTTTATTACAAGGGGAGATGCACTCGGATATATCGTTAAATTGAACCAGATGGGAATCGATGATACCTGGATATTGAGAGAGGAAATCACCGAGGAGGAATCCAAGCCTATCTGGATTTTGGTCAACGACGAGCTGAAAAGTCTCCATGATGAGACAATTCTTTATTTCATCCCCAGCAATCCTCAGAGTTTTCTGTCATATAATGGAAGAGATTACCGGGGGCTTTTCATTCTCAAGGCCACCCGCAAGGGCATTGTGCTGGTGAACGTGCTCAACATCGAAGACTACTTAAAGGCTGTTGTGCCGAGCGAGCTGTCGCCTTATAATTTCCACCAGATCGAGGCCCATAAAGCTCAGGCCGTGGCTGCCCGGACCTATGCATTTAGAAACCTGGGAGCGAATGAAGAATTGGGCTTTGATCTCAGCGATACTCCAAGCTCTCAATTTTATAAGGGAATGAATGCCGAACATCCCCTGAGCACCAAGGCTGTTGAGGCAACCCGGGGAGAAATTGCGACGTACAAAGGCAAACTGATCGAAGCTCTTTACACGAGCACATGTGGGGGAATGACAGAAAACGTAGAAGATATTTTTATGGGTCCGGCTCTGCCCTATCTTCGGGGAATAGAGTGTGTGTATGAAAAACAAAATGAATGGCCCGTTAAGAGCTCCGGCACAATTTTGCCTATTTACATCGAGAGAAAAAATATCACGCCTTCAGTTGCCTATCTTATCAGCCTGGATGTCATTCCTCAAAATACCGATCC